>DAOLFI010000127.1:0-7697 GCA_035326385.1 Niabella sp. | reverse complement strand
GCAAGGCAGGTAGGTGTGGATACCAAAACCATTCTTTCCTGGTTAGGCGTATTGGAAAGCAGTTATATAATTTTTTTATTACAACCTTGGTATAATAATCTTAATAAACGTATTCTCAAAAGCCCTAAACTTTATTTTTATGACACCGGCCTGCTATGTCGTCTGTTAGGTATTAAAAATATTACCGCCTTAAAAAAGCACCAGGCCTACGGAGCGCTATTTGAAAACTGGATCATTACAGAGATCAAAAAAAACAACTTTAATAAAGGAATACAGGAGGGTTTATACTATTTCAGGGATAGCGCAGGAAACGAAATAGATCTCATCTACGAAAAAGAAGGCCAGCCTGTTGCTATAGAAATAAAAGCCGCAAAAAAAACAACCTCATCCATGCTTAACGGTATCCGGTACTGGCAAAAAAACAACCCGCTGAACACCCAAAGCATGTTAATATACGGAGGAAGCAAAACAAGTATACAGGATGAAAAATTAAGCATCCTGTCATGGAAGGATATAGCAGACATATAATCGAGGGAGGCATATACCTTTCAATATACCGTCTATTGAGTGTTAAAATTGGCAGATTGCCTATGGACGATAGACCATGGTCCATGGACGTGCCATCAGCCTGTTTTACAACTTACAATTATCATAACAATAGAACCTATTACATGCAGATACATCAGCCTTTTCAATTACCTGCCCGCTCCCATCAGGTACTCTTTTGGGGGCTGAGCCTCCAATAAATGCTTTACAAAATAATCCCAGCGCAGGCGCATCATATAGCTTGAGTATGCCCCAAAGCCATGCCTTGCATTAGGAAAGATCACCAGGTCGAAATCTTTATTGGCTTTTTGCAGGGCCTCAACAACCAATAAGGTATTATATGGGGGCACATTATCATCCATCATGCCATGTACCAGCATCAGCTTACCTTTCAGGTTCCCGGCATAGGCCTGGTTAGCCTGGACTGCATAATCAGTGTTTGCAACCAGCCCGTTATAGCGTTCGCCCCAGTCATCTTCATAATTCCGGTTATCGTGGTTGCCCGATTCTGCAATACCCACTTTATAAAAATCAGGATATTTGAACATGGCCGCAGCAGTAGCAAAGCCGCCGCCGCTATGCCCCCATATACCCACGCGCGTAGTATCCATGGGATAAATTTTAGATAGCTGCTTTATAGCAGCGATCTGATCAGGTAAGGTATTAATAGCCATATTACCATAGCTGGCATCATGAAAGCTTTTGGAACGGTAAGGGTTGCCTGTCCCTTCTATCACCACTACAATAAAGCCCAGCTCTGCCAAAGCCTGATGATCACTCCTTGACGCCGAAAAATTCCAGCTTCCCACGCTCCCTCCCTGCGGCCCGGGATATACATAATTAACCACGGGGTATTTTTTTGAAAGATCTGTTTTAACAGGGGTAAACACCAGCCCGTAAATATCTGATTCTCCATCAGCTGCTTTTACACATACCGGCACAGGCGGCTTCCATCCCCCTGCCACCAGGGAGGAAATATCAGCCCTGGCAAGGTTAGTTATCAATTCACCTTTAATACTTCTGAAGTCAGCTACCGGCGGCACGTCGGGCTGCGAGTACACGTCTATGAAATAGTTCCCTGATGGGGATAAGCTAATGCTATGATTACCTGGTTCAGGCGTTAGTAAAGTGAGCCCTTTACCGTCAAATCCTATTTTATAGAAATACGCAAAATAAGGGTTCCCTTTTTCCCGGCCATGGCCCGTAAAGTAGATCACACGCTTTTTTTCATCTACTCTCAGCACTTTACCCACCAGCCAGTCTCCTTTGGTGATCTGGTGCTTCAGCTTTCCGGTTTTGCTGTCGTACAAATACAAATGTCCCCAATTATCGCGCTCAGAGTACCAGATGATTTCATTCGACTTTGGAAGGTAGCGCCAGTTAATAGCACCCCTGCCCGATTCAAACTGTGTTAATACTGTTTCTTCAAACACTTCTCTAACCTCTCCGGTAGTGGCATCAGCTATCCTTAACCTGGCGCTTTTATGATCCCTTGATGAAGAAACAAAAGCCATTTCCGCGGCATCGGGCGACCAGTCTATATCATCAAAGGCTCCGCTGCTTGCAATATCATCGCTCAGAGTAGCACGATGCGGATCAGGAGGTACATTCAATGAGATCACTTTTGGTTCTTCCACATTTATAATTACCCTTCGTATAGTAGCAATATGCGTATCACCGGGCATAGGATATTTCCACTGTTCCAGCTTCGGGGCGCCTATATTGGTAGTTACCAGATACATATCATTCACTTTACGCTGATCCTGCTGAAACGTAGCAACTTTTTTTGAATCGGGCGACCATTTTACGATGGCTGCATCACTGTGCCGCCACCCGGCATTGTCAGTAGCATAACCGTAATCTTTTTCCCCATTTGTAGTTAATTGCTTTTCCTGCTTTGTATCTGCATGCCTTACCCATAAATTCCAGTTCCTGATAAAAACCTCTTTCCTGCCATCCGGCGATACAACAGCCTTCCCGCTACCCCATCCTTTTACAAGTACCGGGTTAGGGGGCTCTGGCGCTGCAATTGCTGTTTTTGATTTTTTCTGCGGGTCCACCAGAAATACCTGCTTCCCCGCCCGGTACCAGAATTTATCTCCATCCATCCAGTTAGGAGAAGGGTTGGTCCAGTCAACGAGCTTTGAAGTATGAGATAGCAGGAACTGTTCGGCTTTCCTGTAATCATCAGCTGTTACCTGAAGGGCTTGGGCATTTACTATACCAGCTAATGCAAGCACTATTATAATACAAACAGGTTTATTCATCCGTATCTTTTTTAGCCTTAATTTGGCCCGGCAGGGCCTGGCGTTATTGAATTTTACAGTTGACATAAGATAAAAATATCCTGTTTTCATCAAACATAATATAGAAATTATAAAATAGCTATTTATTAAAGTATGAGTGGCAATTACAGGCAGCTCTGTAAATATAAAGAGCCGCTATAAAGCGGCCCATATATATAAGCAATTAGCTCAACAGTCAATCTATTGAATTGATGCTATAAATGTATGGTAAAAAATTTATATTGAAATAGTATTTAAAAAGTCCCCTGATATTTCTGCTGCTGGCAGCCTTGAAGATCTGCCTGCAGCACAGGTAAAAATTCGGGTCACACGGTGCAGGACAAATCCCTATTTCAGCGAAAGCTGTCTGAAGCAAGCGCGCCTCAAACGTATACGTTATCGCTTTTAGGCAACAAAGATGCAGATCAGTTTATTTTCTTTTTCATTCCGTCTACCTGCTGTTGCAGGTTGGCCACAATATTTACCAACTGCCCTACATTCCAGTTCTGGGAAGTATTGGTTTTAGATATAACGTATTGCGCTTCCCACATTTCCAGCACCTCATCGGCATTGATAGAATAAGGCTGGAAAGCCGGGTTATCACTTACCAGCAGTAGCTTGCTCCTTGACTTGCTGTTCTTTTGTACACGCTTGTACACTATACCATCATTTCTTGAAACTAAAACGCAGGCTGTATTATTTTTAACGCTATCCAGCGCTTCCACTTTTTCACCTACAATGATTGAGCCGCTTGGAGTGGGGAGCATGGAATCCCCCGAAATTTCGAAGGCGCGGTAATTACCGCCATTCAGCATAGGTAAGGTAAACGTATTCAGTTCATCCACAAATTCATGATCAGCATAACCAGCCAGGTAGCCGGCCGCAGCCTTTACCGGTACAAACGGGATCTGGGTAACTACAGGCGCCAGCTTCAACGCGCGCCTTTTAGCAAGATAATTATCGGATGCAGATGTTACGCTAAGGTCTTTTCTCAGCACTTCATCCAATGTAAGCCTGAACATATCACATACCGTTTCCAGTACATCAATACGGGGTTCGGCACGCTCTTCTTCGTAAGCGCCTAAAAGAGAACGCTTGATATTGAGCTTTGTGGCAAACTCATCCTGCGTCCATCCGCGCAACTTTCTTAAGTACTTTAGATTTTTGTTGGCAACCGACATAGCTAATTATTTTAGTGTAAAAATACTAAAATAATTATCATTTTAAAAAAAATTTATTAAAAAGCTAAACGGTCTTTACGTCTTTTACGTCATAGCCCTCAATATTCTCAATATAATTGTTGATCACCAGGAAATCAAATAAAGGCTTTACTTCGGGCGATACAGGCATATTCTGTAAAGTGATCACTTCGTTTGTTTTTTTATTCAGATAAGGATAAGCGTATAGTTTTACATTTTTGCTGAAAAGATCGCTGACATAGGCTAACAGTTCCTGTGCATAGTTTTCGCTGTAATTTTTTGCATTGAAAATATTACGGAGGTTGGAAATATTGGTTGAAATACCCACATTGCGTGGCTTACAGCGGGCCAGGTATTGCGCCAGCTTGTTATTTCGCTTAAAATTGGAAACAATTACATTATTACCAGTGGCACAAAGCTCTTCGGCCCGCCGGGCAAAAATTTCAAGATCATTTTTTTCAGTAGTATCTTCCTCCAGCAGGTTGCTCATCAGCACTTCTATTAATACTACCAGGTTATCGCTTTTTACATTTTGCGACAGCTTAAACTGCTCTACTGCTTTATTGAACAGATCAAAGTTGGGTATTGATTTTTGAAGGTACTTGGTACGCAAAATCATAATATCCTTTTTGTACAGCAGATCTTTGGGTAATATCACATTACCATGCAGATTAAAAATTGCCGCGCTGGAAAAGCCTTTTTCAATCAGGTACAGATTTACCAGCCTGTCGTTGGTATCTCTGAATACCGGGCCGCGAAGGCTGATCATATCTATTTCTACAGAACCTGCTGAAAGATTATCCACCAGCGATTCTACCATGAGCTGCACATCGTGGTTATAGTAAAACGCGCCATACACAAGGTTTACCCCAAGTATGCCCAAAACATTTTGCTGGAGGCTGGTATCACTATCCAGCAACCTGACGTGGAAAATAATATCGTTATAGTCACCACCGGGTTTAACCTGAAAGCGGAGGCCCAGCCATCCATG
Source organism: Niabella sp. (assembly GCA_035326385.1). Classification (GTDB taxonomy): domain Bacteria; phylum Bacteroidota; class Bacteroidia; order Chitinophagales; family Chitinophagaceae; genus Niabella. The sequence goes on along the minus strand of DAOLFI010000127.1, from coordinate 2,676 downwards.
CGGCTCATTAGTTTTGCTGAAGTTTAAAGTGGTTACGGTATCGGCAAAGGCAAAAAAAGTTTTATCCCTGTATTTTTCCCCGTAAAGCCTTTCTGTGAGCAGGTCATATTCGTGAGACAACATCTGCTTAACCCGCGAGCGGCTGACGTAACGGCCGCTTTCCTCTACACCATAAATGGCATTGCTGAAAGACATATCATAAGCCGACATAGTTTTAGCTACTGTTCCCGATGCTGCACCTGCCGTGAAAAAATTTCTTGCCACCTCCTGGCCTGCGCCAATTTCTGCAAATGTGCCATATACCGGTGCATCGAGGTTAATTTTTAATGCTTTCCTTTTTGTTTCGAGTATTTCCCTTGCCATATTATTCGCCAAAGCTACAATTTTTCATGCCTACTAAAAAAAGGGGACTGATATTTTTTATACATAAACAAAACTTATATTTTTGGAATAATTATAGAAAATATTTATTGAATTATGACCCTGCAACAACTGGAATATCTGCTGGCGGTACATCAGCACCGGAACTTTTTAAAAGCGGCTGAAGCCTGCTTTGTAACGCAGCCCACCTTAAGTATGCAAATACAAAAACTGGAAGAAGCCTTTGAAATAAAGATCTTTGACCGGCGCAGGCAGCCCATAACCACTACCCCTGCAGGTACTGAGATTATTGAATATGCCAGGAACGTAGTGAATGCCGCCCACGAGCTGTCATCTCTGGTAGAATCCCAAAAAGGAAAGATGAAAGGAGTATTGAGAATAGGGATCATCCCCACATTGGCGCCTTACCTGCTGCCCCTGTTTGTACCTTCTTTTACCAGGCGTTATCCTGAGGTAAAGCTCTTGGTGCAGGAACAAACCACCGATGTCATTATCAATATGCTAAAAGAAGGTGCTATTGATGCAGGCATTCTTGTAACACCTGTTAATGAAAAGAGTATTAGTGAGCAGGTGCTTTTTTATGAAGAGCTGATGGTATATGCCTCAAAAAATCACCGTTTATATCAGAAACAATACCTGCTACAAAAAGATATTGATGTGAGTAAGCTATGGCTGCTGGAAGAAAGTCATTGTTTCCGGTCCCAGATTCTCTCTTTATGTGAGCTGCAGAAACAAAGCAAAGAGTTCAGCAATTTTGAATACGAAGCCGGAAGCATTGAAACCTTAAAGCGCATGGTAGATGTAAACGATGGTATTACCATTGTTCCGGAACTGGTAACATTACAAATGTCGAAGAGCGAACAAAGGGCTGTCAGGCATTTTAAAAGCCCGGCGCCGGTAAGGGAAGTAAGCCTGGTGGTGCATGGGAATTTTATTAAAAAGAGGCTTATAGATGCCTTAAAAAAAGAGATACTGGCCACGATCCCGGAAAAGCTGAAAGCCAACCATAGAAAAAATGTATTACCACTGTATTAATTTCTGACAGGCAGGAAAAAATCTCTCACAGTTCCCAGGGGAGTAACCAATATGCTCAAGCCAGCATACCACATTGCCATATTGCATAGCTACAGGCCTGCGCAAGAGAGTGCCTGGAGACTCGGCTGGGAAATATCACAGGTCAGCCCTCGCACTTATACTTGCTACAGACCTGCGCAAGAGAGGGCCAACCAGAAAAAAAATGTATTACCCCTGCATTAGGTTACTTCTCGTAAACGATATTTTTCAATAAAACGTCAATTCTTTTTTTTGATAAGAGGTCAGTCAGTAAAATACCCTTTTGCTTGGTTAAGTCGAGGAGGGTTACATCGTGGTCATAGCCCAATTTAAAAAACACCCTGTCATCAATAATCCAGCCCTGCACCCCAAATGAATATCCTTTAAAAGACAGACCGTACCGGGAGGTGATCAGGTCTTCATCCAGCACTATCGTTACCATATTACCATCCAGGAAGTTCTTCATTTTACCTTCAATATGGGCCAGCACATATTGCTCTTCTTTTATAACGGGCGCTTTCCGGTCTTTATTTTTTTCAAGCTCCTGTTCTATTACTCCAATAATATCAGCATCATTTGTAACTTCTAGGTCGGCTTCTTTCGGCTTTTTTTTAGGCCCTGCCTTTGTACTGAACACATTATACCCAAATTTGGAATTATACAATTCGGGATATTCAAACAGCTCCTTTACTGCAATAATCTTGTATACGTATAACCCGGTTTCGGGGTTGAGCTTCATTGCAAAATAGTTATTGCCCTGGGTTCTTATGGCATCTAAAATGTTACCGATACCGAAATTATAGGCTGCAATGGCCAGCGGCCAGTTTACCGTGCCTGCCAGCCTGTTTAGCCCGGTATAATTATCTCTTATCAGCTGACAGGCTACTCTTGTAGCTTTATCAAAATTCTCCCGCTCATCAATGCCAGCATCTACTTTCATACCGTATCCCCTTGCTGTAGCAGGCATGATCTGCCAGATGCCTTTAGCTCCCGCACCCGATTCAGCCCTGGTTAAAAACCCGCTTTCCACAATAGGCAGGTATTTTAAATCCTGGTGAAGGCCATAAGCCGCCAGGTATTTTTCCACCAGCGGGAAATAGTTGTTGGCCCTTTGCCGCAACGATGGCAGGTTCACCACATTTACCTGTTTCTTTATTACATTGATCAGCTTATCCTGAACAAACTGCTGATCCATGGGCACAGGCACGCCACAAAATGTGATAATATGCTGAGCCAAAACAC
>DAOLFI010000126.1:0-7716 GCA_035326385.1 Niabella sp. | reverse complement strand
CCTGTTTTTTTGCAGATATTACAGCCTTTACCGCCACAGATGAAACAGCTTACATCCATTTCGGCGCTGGGCTCGGTAAAGGGGAAATAAGAAGGTCGGAAACGAACCCGCACATCCTGGCCGTACATTTCCTTTACGAAGAAGTACAGGGTTTGTTTCAGGTCGGCAAAGGATACATTTTCATCAATGTACAGGCCTTCTACCTGGTGAAAAAAGCAGTGGCTGCGGGCGCTGATGGTTTCGTTACGGTACACCCTTCCCGGGCAAATGACACGGATGGGGAGCTTTCCTTTTTCCATTTCCCGGATCTGCGTATTACTGGTGTGCGTACGCAACAGCCAATCCACCGCCGAATTTTCGCCGGCATCTACATAAAAAGTGTCCTGCATATCGCGTGCCGGGTGGTGCTCCGGCATATTCAGCGCAGTAAAATTATGCCAGTCGTCCTCAATTTCGGGGCCTTCAGCCACAGCAAAACCCAGGCGCTGGAATATGGAAATAATGCGGTTACGCATTAAGGAAATAGGGTGACGGCTCCCAAGGGGCGTTTCATCGCCGGGAAGTGTAAGATCAATTCCAGAAGCTGTACTTTCAACAGGAGCGGTTGCCTCTTTCAGTGCTTCGAACCGGGCTTCTGCAAATTGTTTAAATTCGTTCAGAATCTGCCCTGCTTCACGCTTCTGCTCATTGGGCACATTTTTCATTTCGCCCATTATCTCCTTTACCAGGCCTTTGCTGCCCAGCCATTTGATACGAAACGCTTCTGCCTGCTTATCATCTGTAGCGTTAAAAGCGCTGATCTCGTTTTTATACGCTTCTATCTTTTGTAACAAATCCTGCATAGGGCGCAAAGATAACCAAGTTTAATGTTTGATGTGGGTGTTTTAAAAACAGATGTATATTTATGCAGGAACAAACAGTATAATGAAATTAAAATAGCATTGATATGAATATGAGAAAATTGTACCTGTTTTTTGCTTTGCTGCTGTGCACATTAAGCGCAACCCTATATGCGCAAACCATTAAAGTGCTTACCTATAATATTTACCACGGCGAAGAAAACTATAACCAGGGGCACAGCAACCTTAAAAAAGTTGCAGCAGTTATTAATAAGTATCAACCTGATTTTGTTGCTATGCAGGAAGTGGATAGCATGACAAGAAGAACGGCTTTATTTAATGGCGGTGTAAAAAAAGACCTGGTAGCTGAATTAGCAAAAATGACTGGTATGCATGGTTATTTTGGAAAAGCTATGGACTACAGTGAAGGTGGATATGGAGAAGGACTTTTATCAAAATACCCTGCGAAACCGGTAGTACATCATCTTCCGGTGCCTGAAGGAGGGGAAGGAAGAGCATTAATTGTTATAGAGCACAAATTTCCCAATGGCCGTAAAATAGCGTTTGCAGGTACCCATCTGTGCCATGAGTTTGAAGGCAACAGGCTGGCGCAGGCCAGGGCAGTGGCAGATATTATGACGGGGATGAAGATGCCTGTAATTGTTGGAGGGGATTTTAATATTATTCCCGGCACTGAACCTTATAAAGCTTTGACCCAAAAGTTAGATGATGCGGCGGTAATACAGGGCAGCCCTCAGCTCACTTATTCTTATACAAAGCCGGAGTACCGCCTTGACTATATTTTTATAAATAAAGGAAAGGTGTGGAAAGTAAAAAATGTTGAAGTGATCAAAAATGAAGACGCATCCGATCACCTGCCTGTTTTGGTAACACTTGAATTGGTGAAAAAATAATCAGGGCATAATATTCCCATCTTTCCTGGTGATGGCAACCCTGGAATGAAAAACTATATAATATGAAGATGAAATTATTAATGAAACCGATCCGTTTGTCCGGGATACTAACCGGCCTGCTTTTTTTGACTATTGCTTTCCGCGTAAATGCACAGGAGGGAATAAGGATATCTCATGGTCCTTATTTACAGGCAATGACAGACTCCGGGGTAACCATTGTATGGACCACCAACAAACCTGCTACGGCATGGGTAGAGCTGGCGCCGGATGATGGCAGCCACTTTTATCAAAAAGAAAGGCAAAAGTTCTTCTACTCAACAAATGGGTTAAAAAATATAGGTACCGTCCATAAAGTAACGCTTAGAGATCTGAAACCCAACTCCCGTTACCGCTATCGTATTTACAGCCAGGAAGTATTAAAACACGAGTTTGTGTATGTGCATTACGGAGACATTGCCGCTACGAATGTGTATTCAAAAAAACCGCTTACGTTCACTACTGCCGGAAAGCCGGGACCGGTTGAATTTGCTGTGGTGAACGATATTCATGAACGGAATAATGTTTTAAAGCAGCTGTTATCACAGGTAGATTTTACAACTACCGATTTTGTGGTTTTTAATGGCGATATGATCAATGCCTCCAGAAGCGAGCAAGAGTTGTTTGGTGGCTTTATGGATACCGCCATTGCGTTATTTGCGGCTGAGAAACCGATATATTATGCAAGAGGGAATCATGAAACACGGGCACCGTTTGCTTCAAAGTTTCCTGATTATTTTCCCACGAACAGCGGCCACCTATACTATACATTTACAAGAGGGGATGCCTGTTTTGTAGTGCTGGACGGAGGTGAAGATAAACCCGATTCAGATATTGAATACAGTGGTATCACAGATATGGATAACTACCGGAACGAACAGACCCGGTGGCTAAATGAGATTGTTAAGACGGATGCTTTTAAAAAAGCAAAGTACAGGATAGCTATTTGTCATATACCGCCGAATGCCGGTTGGCATGGCAGTAGTGAAATTTTAGAAAAATGGGTTCCGGTTCTTAATGATGCCGGTGTGCAGGTAATGCTAAGTGGCCATGAGCACCGGCACAGAATTATACAGCCCAATGCTGCTGTAAAATTTCCTGTTATCGTAAACTCCAATAACAATATCCTAAAGGCTAAAATATCAGATCAGGAAGCGCGCTTCAGCATTTTTGATCCCGGTGGGAAAAAAGTGGATGAGCTGGTGATACAGTAAAAAGCCGAAAGCATGGGGCTGAAAGCTTTTTAGCTTCCCTCGCGCAGGTCTCCGGCCTGTGTGCCTGGAACCGTGTACGATATCAGATGTACGGTGTACAATATGAAGGCTAAAAGCTGAAAGTATAAGGCTCCTCTCACGCAGGCCTCTGGCCTGTGTGTCTGCGTTACTTGTCTCTGGCTCAGTTCATTTGCAAATAGAAATGGGCTTTTAGAGTAGCCTCTCTCGCGCAGGCCTCCGGCCTGTGTGCCTGCGTTACTTGTTTCTGGCTCAGTTCGTTTGTAAATAAAAAGGGCTTTTAGAATAGCGGGGTAAAAGGTATGTGCAGGTCGGTCCGAAGGTACAGAGAACTCCCAAGGAGACTCACTGGGAAGCCGAACGCCGAAAGCATATGGCTTTTTGCTTTCGGCAGATGTAAACAATTTATTTAAGGTATTTGGCATACGATTTGAATTTATTAAAAAGTAAAGCATTTTGTAAACAATCAAAGCTTATCGTATGACTACGCATGAAATACTTAACATCGGGTTTCAGAAAGGAAATTCGCCTGCTTCAGACGAGTATATAAATGGTATTGTAAAAGTACTGGTAAATGCAGAACAGGTAATAGGCGTTTTTATAACAGGGATAAGGCTCAGCTGTGTAAAAAGCATTGACGAATTGCAGTATATATGCAAAAGAGTGAATGCACAGGCTTAACAAACACAGAATTCAAATCTCCAGGGCTGCTGTATGTCTGAATAATACAGGGTAACGTTCTCAATGGCTCACTACAGTTGATTTATTCATGAACGGGGAATGGTTGGTTTAATCCGTTGCTTCATTTTCAATAGGAGAAACTTCCTACATTGTTGCTAAAAAATTTATATTACATTCATCGACAAAACGCTACTTATGTCTACTAACATAAAAAATATAAAAGACCGGCCTTAACTTTATAGAAAAGGCAACTGTTTGTTAGTAAAGTATCCCATATTAAAGCAATTATTCTACTGGTTGCTTTCCTTCAGCTTACTGGTATTTATTTATGGTACAGCATATGATAGTTATGAACTGGGCGCAAAAATTATCCTGCTGCTGCTGCCTGTGCATATGTGCTACTTTTATCTTATTGCCTATTGGGTAGTGCCGCGTTTTTTCTTTCGCGATAAATATATTAAAACCTTTTTCCTGGTACTGCTGATCATGTTATTAATTGCGGTATTATACAGGATGGTGGAGGTTTTTATTACAGATCCTTATATATACCGCTTTTATAAACTAAGAGACAGCAGCTTTACATGGTCAAAGCTCAGCCTGTCCAAATGGGCGCAGCTGAAAAGCCCTGTGGATTTTGTAAATGCTGTTGAGCGTACCAATACGGTAGTATGGATTTGTGTAACTTTGAAATTGTTCATCTTATGGAACGAGCGAAAACAGGCGGTGCTTCAGGCCGAGCTTAATTTTTTAAAAGGGCAATTGCACCCCCATTTTCTTTTTAATTCCCTGAATAACCTGTACGCGCTTTCTTTAGATAAAGCACCTCAAACGCCAGCCATTATCCTGGACATTTCTAATATACTCCGTTATGTGCTTTATGAATGCACTGCTGAACAGGTATCGCTTAAACGGGATATTGAAGTGCTGAATGATTATATTGAGCTGGAAAAACTTCGTTATGAAGACAGGCTGGAGCTGAATGTAAATATAAGTGATAATACAGGAAATGTAGAAATAGCGCCGCTGCTGATGCTTCCCCTGGTTGAAAATGCCTTTAAGCATGGCGCTGCGGAAACTACCGATACGCCGTGGATCAATATTGAATTATATGTTTCCAGCGATACACTGGCTTTCAAAATTTCTAACAGCAAACCCGAACAGCCGGTTGTTACCAGTTTCGGTAAAAAAGGTAGCGGGGATATAGGACTGCTCAATTTACGGAAACGGTTAGAACTATTATACCCTGGCAAACATTTGTTCCGGTATTTTGATGAAGGAGACTGCTTCATTGCCGAGCTGAATGTTCAATTATCTTCAACTGCAAAAAATAAAAAATGAAGATCCGGACGGTTATAGTTGATGATGAACCTCATGCTATGGAGATTATACGGAAATATGCCATGCATATCCCCGAAATAGAAATTGTGAGCACCTGCAGCAATGCAATAGAAGCATTCCAGACCATTCAGCATGATCAAATAGACCTTGTTTTCCTTGATATAAAAATGCCCCGTCTTTTGGGCACCGACCTGGTGCGCAGCTTGAAAAAGCCTCCGCTTATTATTTTTACAACAGCCTACCAGGAGTATGCTATTGAAGGGTTTGACCTTAATGCGATAGACTATTTGCTTAAACCCATTCCGCTGAAACGTTTCCTCCAGGCAATAGATAAAGTGATGCACTTTATTAACGGAGGCAGTAAAAAAAGTGAAGCGCATCAGGAGGCAGAAAGCCCGGTGCAACAGCACCAGAATCATTTTTTATACCTGCGCGTAGAGCGGCGTTTAATAAAAGTAAACACAAAAGATATCTTATGGATTGAAAGCATAAAGGATTATATCAAGGTGATCACAAAAGATAAAACCTTTCATACAAAGCAAAAAATCAGCGTAACAGAAAAGCTGCTGCCCATAGGTGAGTTTATGCGTATTCACCGTTCTTTTATTATTCCTGTACATAAAATGGAAGGCTATCATTCCAATCATATTATGATTGCGGGGCATAAAATTCCCATCGGACGCAATTACAAACAAGCCTGTGCAGATAAATTTAACCCTTTGCCTGCTACTGAATAAGTCAAAAGCCTCCTTTTCATTGCTGACAGCAAAACTAAAAAAACAGACAATGAAAAATATTGCCATAATTTGCCTGCTTCCTTTTGCAATTAGTTGTTCACGGGGCATTACCATGTATCATCCTGAAAAATTGAAACAGGAGTTAAAGGCCGCAGAACAATCATTTTCCAATGCTTCGGCCCAAAAAGGATTCTATCATGCCATGCTTGATGTTGCAGCTGATGAAATTGCTCTGTTTAATGATGGAGACACCATTCTTCATAACATTGACTTTATTAAAAGGAATATAGCTAAATACCCCAATGGCACAAAAGCACCTTATAAAATCACCTGGGAGGCAAAGAAAATTGACGTAGCGGCAAGCGGTGACCTCGGTTATACTTATGGCTGGTTTATGCTCACACGAAAAGACAGCCTGGGAAACGAAAAAATAACCAAAGGCCTATATAGCTCTGTATGGAAGAAAATAAATGGTACCTGGAGGCTGGTTATGGATTAGCTTTTTAATACAAACCTCTTTCAAACATCCTGCACTTTTCTTACTCCTTACTTATGGCTATAATTTTTGAATAACAGTGCCAGCCTTCTCTTTTTGTCCCTCTACAGTATCGATGATGCTTTTCTAGGCAAGAGATACAACGTATATAGTTGATTTATATCTCCCTGGTACAGCCTGTTCATGCTTTATTTCTGAAAGCATTCGGCAATAAAAACCGGCATATAACGATGAAAGCCGGCATACATCGCTGCTATTTGCTGGGGTTCTGGAATAGCCTCAATCTTGCATTCTTATCAGCAAAAAATAGTTATTCATGTATTCATTTTTTAACATAAAAATTATAGGTATGAAAAAGTTTTTTATCATTACCTGCACCTTGTTGCTGTTCGCGATCAGTGTGAAGGCTACACCTGCCAATCTTCCCAAAGAAAACAACTACTGGGTAACTGAAACCGGCCCGCGCTCTAACCCCTATACTATAATCCGCTTATATGATACAGCGGACAACCAGTTCCTTGAAATTTTAATGAACGGGTACCGGTTAAAGACCAATAAACCAGCTGTGATCAGAAGATTAAACCACCTGGCTAATGCAGTCGATGTGGATGATGCTATCAACATCGCCGCCTTGTTGCGCATCGAAATATGCCGGGTCTCTTCTGTTAAAAAAATCAACGAAACACCTATTGTATAACTCAGATAAATCATCAAAAATGCAAGCATTAATTACCACTGCCAGGTACAGAAGCTATCAGGGCGGCTATTTTCAAACACTTATTGTGCCGGAGCAAACAGGGAATGCGCTGGCATTGCTTGAACTCACCCTGCCGAAGGGTGCCGAGCCACCATCGCATATTCATACAAATGAAGATGAAGCTTTTTATGTGCTGGATGGTGAAATAAGCGTAACCGTAGCAAACAACGTAACGGTACTGAAGCAGGGCGAAGCCCTTTTTGCACCCCGCAATGTACCGCACTCGTTTAAAATACTTACGGAAAGGGCCACTATTATGAACCTTATAACGCCCGGAGCGCTATGGAATTATTTTATAGCATACAGCGAACCGCTTTCAGAATTGCCCGAAGCAGTTACTGCGCCCGTTGCTCCGCCGGCGGAAAGAATGAAGGCTATGATAGATTCAATTACTAACGTGTATAAAGTAAATTTTTTATAAACAACTACAATAAACAAAAATGAAAAGAAAGCTGTATGCCGCGCTCATTGCGCTATCTGTCCTAACCGCATGTTCGCACAACGGGTCAATAAGCCCAACTGATTTTAAAGTAAACGAAGAAGGCTCTGCTGTAGAATGGAAAGGCAGTGCGCCTACCCATTTTCACAGGGGCGCTTTTAAAGTGTCCGGTACCCTGCAAACCAATGGAAAAGGTAAAATAACCGGTGGTGATTTTACTATTCCTATTGCCAGCATCAGCAATTTT
>DAOLFI010000946.1:0-1630 GCA_035326385.1 Niabella sp. | reverse complement strand
ATTGAAGCAGAAGATATTGAGAGATTGATGAAAAGCTAATAGTTAATAGTTCATGGGCTGTAGTGATCCATACTATGAACCATGAACCATGAACCATGAACTAAAATGAAACAAATTCCTAATCTTTTTACACTGTTAAACCTGGTATTCGGCTGTATAGCTATCATTTATATTTTTAAAAATGACGGTTTCCTGTTTACCAATGCCCCCGGCACGTTTTCTATGGGCCTGATAATTGGTGGCGTTTATATTTTTTTTGCAGCCGTTGTTGATTTTTTAGACGGTTTTGTGGCACGCTTATTTAATGCAACATCTGAAATGGGGGCGCAGCTTGATTCACTGGCCGATGCGGTAACATTTGGAGTGGCTCCTGGTATGATCATGTACAGGCTATTGCAGATAGCATTAGTGAAATCGGGTATGCCGGCGGATAACATCTGGCTATTGCTGCCTGCTTTGCTTATCCCATGCGCAGGCGTGTGGAGGTTGGCAAGATTTAACCTGGATAAGGAGCAAACTTACTATTTTAAAGGGGTCCCGATTCCTGCAGCCGGCCTTGTAATAGCTTCATTGCCTTTTGTGCTTAACAGTGACAATAATAGTCAGATTGCAGCATATCTTTATAATCCTTATGTTTTATATATTATTACCGGAATCGTTTCGTTTCTTATGGTATCGCGTATTCCGCTTATCAGTCTGAAGTTTAAGAATTTTAGTCTTAAGTCCAACACTGATAAATTCATTCTGCTGCTCATAGGGTTGCTGGCGGTTATTTTTCTGAAGTGGCTGGCCGTTCCGGTAATGTTCGCGGCTTATGTTTTAGTATCATTAATTTTCAGGCCCAATAAGTAGCGCCGGCAACACGCATAATTTTACATCGTACACCGTACATCGTATATCGTACATCATATAATTTGTCTATGTTATATCTCGTTCCCACACCTATTGGTAATTTAAAAGATATTACATTGAGGGCTTTGGAAGTGCTTAAAGCTGTAGATATTATTCTTGCAGAAGATACACGTACTACTTCCCATTTGTTGAATCACTACGGAATATCAAAGCCGCTGACACCTTACCATCAGCATAACGAGCATAAGATACTGGAGCACCTGGTACAGCAATTAGCTGCAGGCAAAACAATGGCGCTGGTAACGGATGCAGGTACGCCCGGTATTTCAGATCCCGCCTTTTTACTGGTTCGTGCCTGTGCGCAGCACCAAATTGAAGTACAAAGCCTCCCCGGAGCTACGGCATTTGTACCGGCATTAGTGAACAGCGGGCTGCCCACCAACAGCTTTTGCTTTGAAGGTTTTCTACCTTTGAAAAAAGGCCGCCATACTATGCTTGAGCAATTAAAAACTGAAGCACGTACCATAATCTTTTATGAATCTCCTGTTCGGTTGGTAAAAACGCTGAATGACCTGGCGCAATATTTTGGTGCAGACAGGCTGTGCAGCGTGAGCCGTGAGCTAACCAAAATGTTTGAAGAAACAAAACGCGGTACCTTGCAGGAAGTGGCTGAGTACTTCTCTCAAAAAACAGTGAAAGGGGAGATTGTGATTGTAGTGGACGGTATGAAAACGGGGAAAGCAAAAAATAGGGAAGAGGATGCCGGAAGCTGAAGGCA
>DAOLFI010000945.1:0-1636 GCA_035326385.1 Niabella sp. | reverse complement strand
GACAACCTCTTTAATGATCCCATCTTTTATCCCGTATACCCAACCATGAATTTCAGGACCCTGATGATCTTTCCATGCCTTTTGAATAACTGAGGTTTTGCAAAGCTTTTCCGATTGTTCCTTAACATTCAATTCTACCAACCTGTCGGCACGAGCATCCATATCCCCAATAGCATCGAGCTCTTCCCTGTTATGCCGGTACACATCTTTTATCACCCGCAGCCACATATTCAGCACCTGGTCAAAATCATTATTGCCCATGGCTGCCTTTACGCCACCACAACCATAGTGACCGCAAACAATAACATGCTTTACTTTAAGGTGCTTAACCGCATATTCCAGCACACTAAAGAGGTTCACATCGGTATGTATAACTAAGTTGGCAATATTCCGGTGCACAAAAATCTCACCCGGTAAGGTACCAGTAATTTCATTGGCAGGTACGCGGCTGTCGCTGCACCCGATCCACAAAAACTCAGGCGTTTGCGTTTGAGCCAGGTTATCAAAAAAAGAAGGGTCTAATGACAATGTTTTGGATGCCCATTCTTTATTAGCTATCAATAGTTCGTTGTATGACTTCATCTTTTATTTAATGTTTAAAGTTATTTATTTTTTATTATTATTCCCGTTTCCATGGATTACTGATTCGATCACCTCTTCATAGTTTCTTCTGAGCGAAGCATTATCATTATTATTGGCCAGTACTTTATAGGAAAAACCATGATCTACAAATCCACTGGTATATAGCTCTACTTTGATATTTTTTAACGGAGCATGCAGCGTAAAGTCTTCAATAGTTTCTACTACATCCCTGTCAATATAATCAGCCCTTTTGGCGTCTATGATCACATGTGCATTGTCTGGCACTTCTTCCAGTTTATTTTTAATAATTGCTTTATTAAGAAAAGAAACATCTTTACGTAGCCTGAACAGGTACCGCTTATCATCATGTACTACAAAAACTGCTTTCCTGAAATTTGACCTTATGGAGAAGAAAAGACCCACAATAATACCTACGATCACTCCTTTCAGAAGGTCTGTAGCCAGTATAGCTGCTATAGTTATTACAAATGGCAGAAACACATCCAATCCTTTCTTGTAAAATGCCTTGAAGAGAGAAGGTTTTGCTAACTTATAGCCCGTAAAGACCAGAATAGCAGCAAGCGCAGCTTTAGGTATCAGGTTCAGTAAAGCAGGTATAAACGCCACTGAAAGCAAGAGAAAAATACCATGATAAATGGTCGACATTTTTGTTTTTGCTCCTGAATTAACATTTGCTGAAGACCTTACAATTACGCTTGTTACAGGAATACCGCCAATCAGGCCTGAAAGCAGGTTTCCCAGCCCCTGAGCTTTTAATTCCCTGTTGGTAGGTGTTACCCGCTGGTAAGGATCAAGGTCATCAACGGCTTCAATACTTAACAAACTTTCAAGGCTTGCTACCAGCGCTATTGTCACGGCAAGTGTCCATACCTGTGTATTAGTGATCATACTCCAGTCCGGTGTTGAAAAGAAAGACAAGAACTCCTCTGTAGAACCTGCAATAGGTATACTCACCAGATGATCTCCTGACAGCGGTGCTACAAATTGAGCATTAGTAAATAAGGCATTAAGCCCTACTCCAACAAATACTATA
>DAOLFI010000125.1:0-7760 GCA_035326385.1 Niabella sp. | reverse complement strand
TCCTGCCTCAGGTACAAAAGGTACCGCTTTTATGGATGCTGCCGGTGATCTGTATATCGGACAGAATAGTAACGGAACCTTATATCGTATACCAGATCCGGCAGGTACAGGTCCTTGGAATGCTACTGCGTTTTCTACAGCGCTTGGCACTATTGACGGAACCGTTCTTGACGGTGCCCGTTGCGCCAGCGTAGTGCCCCCATCGGCTAATCCTGATACAAGAACACTTACTGATATGTCTGAAGAAATCCTGCCTATAATTAACGGGCCGGGAACCGGTATCGGCGTGGATGGAGAAGGTACTTATGGTATAGATCCAACTTCTATAATATTAACAATACCCGCTACCGGCAGTAATCTTACCAACCCAACAGTTACCAATGGTGGTAAAACACTTACTGCTGAAGAAGGAACATTCCAGGTGAATGCTAATGGTACTGTTAGTTTTACACCTGCTCAGAATTTCAACAAATCTATAGTGGTTAATTACACTATTAAAGATACTGAAGGTAATGAATCCAACACCACTACCATTACTCTTACAGCTGATGGAACACTGCCTGTTGACTTTGGTGCTGTTTCTGCAGTTTTTGTAAACGGTCAGTTAGTAGTAAACTGGTCTACTTTAACTGAATCAGGCAACAGCTATTTTGATATAGAAGTATCTAAAGATGGTACGAACTTTACTAAAGTAGGTTCTGTAGACTCTAAAGCAAATGGCGGTTACTCTGATGTAGCTATTGACTATGACTTCAGCGTAAGCCTGCAAAATGGCAATACATTGCTGGGTATTGCTTTATTCTCCATAGCATTTATTGCACTGCTGTTCAGCAGGAAGAATAAATGGCTGTACACTATAGTGCTGGTTGGCGGACTTAGCATCTTCGGTGCTTCATCCTGCTCTAAAAATGACGCAGCAGGAATTGAAGATTCCGGAAAGGTTTTTGTACGCATCAAGCAGGTAGATATTGATGGTAAATTTACCTACAGCAAACCTGTTCAGGTAGTGAAGAAATAAATATCCTGTATTATTCAATACTCCAAGAGGCCGCTTACATGTAAGCGGCCTTTTTCATATATTCTTTCCGAAAGCCGGGTATTGGATTTTTCAGTAATTTAATCACATCCTTCCGCTCCAGCTTGTTTTATACATTTTTTTGATAGGTCTTTCAATTACAATGATAGAAAGCTGGTAAAAAAGAATATCCTGGCCATAGTTGAAGGCGTTGATATTTATAACTCCACCATAATACACAAGCATAACCCGCAGCTAACCGAAAGAATCTGCCGTTTAAAGAGCTGAATAAAATAGCTTTCGGAGTAGGTATATTGTAAGTTATACTTAACTATACCCACAATAATTCAACCTGATCCTATATTCCCAATCATATGGATTAACATTAATAAAAACGGCAACTCTGTAAGAAATTGCCGTTTAATTTTTTGTGAGATTTTCCCAGCTGGGAAAAAAGAAGGAGTATCGCGTACTTGAGGGTTATTGAACCAAATTGTGGAAGATTTTTGGAAGTTCTGTGAGTTGCCGGGCAGTCACTATGGTATTCAGTAGTGGCTGGATTTCCTGTTAAGATAACCTGTTTCATCTTGCCGAAATTTTTTTCTGTCAGGAATTAATATGGTATAAAAATTTTCCAAATAAAATAAATCTTTTGGGGGATACTTCCGAAAAAACTGACTTTACTGGTGATAGGATACTTATTAGAACTATATAGGATAATATTTATGAATTGGAAGATGACCAGATTGTTTTTTAGCCTGTTTATAATACTGCATTTAGAAATACTGGCTTCTGCCCAGGATGATCGTTTATACAAAGTCCCTTCCGTACCCACTGAGCAAAGAATTGAAGACCTGCTTTCCCGGATGTTGCTGGAAGAGAAAATTGGCCAGATGAATCAGCTGCACTTTAAAAAAACGGATAGTAGTCTAAAGGATAAAGTAAGACAGGGAAATGTAGGCTCCTTACTCAATATAGTAGATCCGGAAGAAGTTAATCAATTGCAGAAAATTGCTTTAACTCAGAGCCGCCTGGGAATTCCCTTGATTATAGGTAGGGATATAATCCATGGGTTCAAAACTATATTTCCTGTTCCACTGGGGCAGGCCGCATCTTTTGATGATGACCTTGTGAAATTAGGCGCTCATATAGCTGCAAAAGAAGCCCGGGAAAAAGGCATAAACTGGACATTTGCGCCAATGCTTGACATCAGCCGTGATGCGAGGTGGGGCCGGATAGCAGAAAGTTTTGGCGAAGACCCTCATTTAGCAGGTGTTCTCGGTGTGGCAATGGTTAAAGGTTTTCAGGGAGATAATCTTTCTGCCGGGTCGTCTATTGCAGCATGTCTTAAACATTTTGCTGGTTATGGTGCAGCTGAAGGTGGCAGAGATTATAATAGTACTAATATTCCTGTTCATTTATTAAGGAATATTTATCTCGCTCCTTTTCAAAAAGCGATAAATGCCGGTGCAGCAACAGTGATGACATCCTTTAATGAAAATGACGGTATTCCTTCTTCCGGGAATGATTTTTTATTAAAACAGGTGCTTCGAAAAGAATGGAAGTTCGATGGATTTGTTATTTCTGATTGGGCTTCAATACCGGAAATGATTACTCACGGATATGCAAACGACAGGAAGCATGCGGTTGAGCTGGCCGCTAATGCAGGCCTGGATATGGAGATGGCAACCCAATCCTATATAGAGCATCTCCCACAGTTACTCAGGGAAAACAAAATTTCAATTGCTGCTATAGATAGTATGGTGAAAAATATTTTGCGTATCAAGTTCCGCATGGGACTATTTGAGGATCCTTATGTAAAACCTGAAGAGCCAAGTACAATTTATTCTGAAAACCATTTACAGGCGGCAAGAGATGCTGCAGTTAAATCTGCTATATTGCTAAAGAACGAAAATAAGTTATTGCCTTTAAGCGTAACAAAAAAAATTGCTGTGATTGGCCCATTAGCAGATGCTCCGCATGACCAGTTAGGTACCTGGGTATTTGATGGCGATAAAGCACATACTATTACACCGCTAAAGGCTTTACAAACAGAGTACAATTCCATTCAATATATTTATGAGCCAGCTCTTAATTATAGCAGAGATAAAGATACCAGCAGGTTTACAAAAGCTGTTGAGGCTGTTAGAAAGTCTGATGTAGCTGTGGTATTTCTGGGTGAAGAGTCTATTCTTTCAGGAGAAGCGCATTCTTTGTCAAATATCAATTTAATAGGAGTTCAGTCTGATTTATTAGTGGCTTTAAAGAGGGCAGGAAAGCCTGTTGTGCTGGTTATTATGGCAGGTCGTCCCTTGACAATTGCAAGAGATTTACCTAATGTTGACGCAGTTCTTTATAATTTTCATCCTGGAACAATGGGAGGACCGGCTATTTTTGATTTGTTATTTGGCAAGGCAAATCCCAGTGGTAAACTTCCGGTAACTTTTGTAAATGAAGTGGGGCAGATTCCCCTGTATTACAATCATAACAATACAGGCCGCCCGTCGCTTAAAGATGAAACGCCCATTGATGATATTCTGCGTGAAGCAAGGCAGAGTTCATTAGGTAACACTTCTTACTATCTGGATTCTGGCAAGGACCCCCTTTATCCTTTTGGATTTGGGTTATCTTATACTGAGTTTCAGTACTCGGACCTCAAACTATCCGCATCTTTTATTCCGGTCGCAGGTAAATTAATTATAAGTGCCACTGTCAAAAATACAGGGAACTATGAAGGTGCAGAAGTGGTACAGTTATACGTTCAGGATAAAGTGGCGTCTGTTGTGCGCCCCGTAAAGGAGCTAAAAGGGTTTAAAAAGGTGACTTTAAAACCTGGACAACAGCAGGTTATAGAATTTGAGCTTACTTGCGAGGATGTAGCGTTTTATGGAAGAGACATGGTTAAAAAATGCGAGGAAGGAATATTTAAAGTTTGGGTGGGAGGTGATAGCAGGACGGGAATGAGCGCTGAATTCAGGATTGAATAAACTTGGATGCCCCCAATTATATTAGGCCGTTTTGAGCTCACCTGGCTCTTGCTGAGTTTGTACAGGTTGCTTTTGACCTGGATAACAGGTATAGACATAACGAAAAATGGAGTTCTTTTCAAAGTAAAGAATCGTAAAGAAAATAGGGAATTGTATTCATTAGAATAAAAAAACCGGATAAATGCTTTGGGGGTTTCTTTTAAAAAAGCTGACTATTATATAATGTAGGAATTTTGCCGATATGAGCTATAACAGATTTTTAGAACTAATACTTAAAAAAAAATCGGGAAAACTATCATCGAAAGAGCAGGATGAGTTGAACCGGTTTCTTCTTGATAATCCCAGCTATTATGAGCTCTCGGGCATGGTAGATCAGCTTTATAGTGTGCCAATAAATGAAATTAAAGAGGTGGATCAGACTTATCTGCAGAAACGTTGGGTTTCACTTAAAAATAAAGCTAAGATAAAAGAAACGCCCGGGGGAAAAGTAACTTCTGGTCAAAAGCGGTTTCGGTTAAGATATTTCTATTTAGCCGTAACCTCAATTGCTGCTGTCTTGCTGCTGGCTGTTTTCCTTTTGTTGAATCAACATGATTTTTCAGCCAAGGACGTGGTTGTTGCAACAAAAATGGGTTCAAAAACCAGTATGAGATTGCCTGATGGAAGTACTGTATGGCTAAATGCCGGAAGCAAAATTTCGTATAGCGATGATTTTGGTAAAAAGAGCCGGGATGTACAATTATCCGGAGAAGCTTATTTTGATGTTGCTCACGATGCTGAGTGCCCGTTTGTTGTTCATACCCAGGATTTTGATATTAAAGTATTGGGAACTACGTTCAACGTAAAAGCATATGAAGGAGACGGGGAATCTCAAACAACGCTTGTAAAAGGACTTATTGAATTAAGCATTAATAACAAAGATGCTGAAAAAATTATACTCAGGCCAAATGAAAAGTTGATTGTTAAGAATCCCCGGAAGATTGAGAAAGAGACTGTAATGGGTAAACCTAATGCAACGGCCGAAATTAAGATCACGGGTTTGGAAAAGTCCTTTCATGATTCTCAGGCAATTGAAACACAATGGTTGGATAATTGTCTTGCTTTCAGGGATAGTAAATTCAAAGATGTAGCTGTGTTGATTTCCCGGTGGTATGGTGTTTCTGTTGAAATAAAAGACGAAAAACTTAATGATAAAGAATTTAGTGGCATGTTTAAAGACGAAAGTTTAGAGCAGGTGATGCATGCGCTCAAACTTGCAGGAGGATTTGATTATACTATTGATAAAAATATAGTTACGATTGTTTCTAAAACCTAAAATAATTTTCGTATGATAAAAGTTACCTGTTTTTAACTCCAATAAAAAAGGAGAATGTTACCAGCATTCTCCACGGCTCTTAAAATGAAGCTGTATTTGCAACAACACTTTTTCTTTTAAAAACCAATGTAAAGTTATGCAAAAAAAACGCAATTCTATTGCCGCGTACAGTGGCTGTAGAATTATCAAATATCTGCTAATGATGAAATTAGTGATCATATTAAGTTTAATATTTTCGTTTCAGGCCTTTGCAGTCAGCTCCTCTGCCCAGAAAATAAATATTCATCTGAAAGATGTTTCTGTAGAGTCGGCATTAAAGGCAATTGAGGCACAGGGTAATTATCGCTTTGTGTACAAGACAGAGATCCTTCCTAAAGACAAACTGGTGAACGTTTCGGCTGAAGAAGCTTCTTTAAGTTATGTTATGGGAAGAATTCTTAACAACACGGTGCTGTCTTATGAAGTGATTAATAATTCTCTGGTAGTGATTGTACCAAGGGAAATAGTTAAAGCAAAGGTCGTATCAGGGAAAGTGACTGATATTAATGGAAATCCTTTATCGGGTGTTAGTATCCTGGAAAAGGGTACAACTAACGGAACGGCAAGCAGGGAAGATGGTACATTTACGCTAACTGTCAGTGCTCAAAACGTAATACTTGTTTTTAGCTCGCTGGGCTATCTTTCTAAAGAAGTGAAAGTAAGTGACAATATGTTGGTGACTTTAGAAAAAACAGATGCCGAACTGGACCAGGTGGTCGTTGTGGGATATGGCACGCAGAAAAAAATTAACCTGACAGGTGCAGTGTCCAGTGTGGATTTTGATAAGCAATCCATGAATTCCAGGGCTGTCTCAAATGTTTCTTCTGCCCTGGCAGGAATGGCTTCCGGAGTGAGCGTAAGACAAAGCAGTGGCTTGCCAAGCGAAAACAATAATGCCGCCTTATCGGTTCGGGGTGTGGGGTCATTAAATATAAGCTCGGCGCCTCTTGTATTGATTGACGGACAGGTGGGCGATATTAATTCAGTAAGCCCTAATGATGTGGCATCTGTATCTATATTAAAAGATGCTGCATCTGCGGCTATTTATGGTTCGCGCGCATCAAACGGCGTGATCCTTATCACTACCAAAACAGGTAAAGGCGCTAAGGGGAAAGTGAACTTTTCTTACAATGGTTATACAGGGTCTAAAACCCCTACTTTATTACCGGATTATATTTACTATACACCCGATCATATGCGTATAAGCAATATGGCCGAACAAAATGACGATCTTCCCCCAGTCTATACTGAAACGGAAATAACAGATTGGGAAGAGGGTATGAAAACAGATCCATACGGTTACCCCAGCACGAACTGGTGGGATGCTCTTCTTAAAAAAAATATAATAACCAATCATAATATTTCCGCCAGAGGGGGCAGCGATAAAGTGAATTTTTATACGTCAATGGATTATTATAAAGATGATGGCATGATTGACAATAGTGGATTTAAGCGCATTAATTTCCGCAACAACCTTACTTATAATGTGAATAAATGGTTTAAGCTTGGAAGCAATGCATCTTATTTATCATCCAAAGCGGGCCCTCTGGTGATAAACGATGTTTTTCAGTGGTTCAGGGCTGTGAACCCCGGTGTTTATCCCCGTCATCCGGATGGCCGGTATGGGGCACCGTCATTGCCCAACGCATCGGGAGACAGGAATCCGTTATACGACGCACAACGCCAGCGCGGCGAAACGAATAGTAACAGGTTTATGGGAAAGATCTTTGGTACCATCGACCCGCTCCCCGGGCTTACAATAACAGGTAGCTATTTTGCAGATATTTTCCATGAGGATTCCTGGAATGGCTCTCAGCCCAGCGACCTGTGGAATTTCAGAACAAATACCATTGTTGATAAAAATGAAGGCACCCCGCTGGTGCTGACCAATGGCTTCCTGAAGTCGCGAAGAGAGGTAGCTGATCTTTATGCAGATTATACAAAATCATTTGGAAAACATAATGGACATATCCTTGTAGGATATAACCAGGAATATTTTAAGAGAAGTAACTTTTCGGGCACACGGCAAGACCTGCTGAGCTATGAAACACCTGTGTTAAATGCTGCAACCGGCGAAATTACCAATCTTACAGGTAATGCCACTGATTTTGCCATGCGGTCCTATTTCGGAAGGTTCAATTATAATTTTGATAGTAAATATCTTTTTGAAGCTAACCTGAGGTACGATGGCTCATCAAGGTTTGCCCCTGATAAAAGATGGGGATTATTCCCTTCTGCTTCTGTAGGTTGGGTAATTTCAAGGGAAAATTTCTTTCAGCCATTATCAAATATATTTACAAATTTAAAATTCAGGGCTTCCTACGGAGAGCTGGGCAATAATGGAATTGATAACTACGATTGGCAGAGTTTTTACGAGATAGTGAAGCACCCGTTCAATGAAACC
>DAOLFI010000944.1:0-1644 GCA_035326385.1 Niabella sp. | reverse complement strand
GGGAGAAAGAAAGGTTTAAAAAAAAGTCAGATTCTGATTCACCCACACACCCTCTTTTTTACGTATATATAGTAGAAGGGTTGCTTAATTAAATGATTTGGCAATACTAATTTAAGCATTACTTCTGGTTATTTTATACTTTTTATAAAATAAAAATCATCAAAAAAATATTTTGAAGGATAGTGGGTGAAAAATGTCAGAATAGGTATGAATAATAAAATTATAAATGCTGTTCAACTATTTAAGAGATCCTGAAAATAAATATTATGAATTTTCTTTTTGATAACGGCACGATTAAACAAATAGCAAGCCGTTGTTGTGAAACCGGGAAAATAGTTCATCTCAGTAGAACCAGAAGCAATTAATGCCCTTTGTAAGTTAAAACATGCCTCTCATAGGAAAGATGAAACCGGTAAACGGATCAAGGAAGTCTGAAACCCGCAGGAAAAAGGATCTACCATTGTTCTTTTTGTGGTAGCTATCACCTTACAAGCTGGAGCTGGTGGCCATTTGACACAAAACATTATTTAGCCAAACAGGAACAGAAATTAAAATATGAATCAATATTCACTACATAAATGCTATTGCCTGCATTACCAGCCAAGTAAGATCTACTATGGCCGGGCGGCTTTTGAACGAAGAAAGGGTATGCTGCGGCCTGTTGCAACATACCCCTAAACCAAAGTGGTAAAACAATCACAATATTTTACCTAATCCATATTCAGTTCACTTTAAATATACAAAAATGAGAACAAAAATCTTAACAATAGTATTACCTGTATCAGCGCTGGCATTTCTTATTTCCGTTGCATTTGCCTTTAAGCCTTTGAAAAGTTCTAAAGTAGCAGAAACAGTCACGTTGACTTTCAAATACGATGGGGAAGCTTACGATGAAACTAATGTTACGATGCATAGCAACTGGACTCTTGTAGACAATGAGCAGGCTTGTGCACAAACAGCAGATGATATTCCGTGTTCGTTTTCCATTGAAGTGGATGAAAATAATCAAGGACTTTACTTAAATGGTACAGAACCTTCCAGCCAGGTTATTATTGAGGCGGATGAAAGTGCGCTTACTGCCAATAATTATTATGTCTCAGATGTTAAGGAAAATATTACTGGCACACCTTCTTTCACTGGAGACATTAGTAATGTTCAGGAGTGACATCCATCCTCTGTATGTTAAAAAAGCGGTTTAACAAAACCGCTTTTTTAGTAATTATATGGGATTTTGCTCTAATCCAAAATCTTCAACAAGTGTATGAGGTATGGGTAAAGCGTAATAGTTAGCGTTTGGCAGTAATGTATAAGTATTGCCTTCAAAAACTCTGGTGAGTATAATATTTTGCCCTTCTTTATTAAGCCTTTTAATATCGCTCCACCTGATCCCCCTAAAAAGTAACTCTTTTCTGCGCTCACTTAGAATTCTGTTTAGCAAATCACCTATATCATTGTAAGCAAGCGATACGAAGCTATCTTTATTATATCGATGTTTTAATAAATGGTTGAGATTTGACGTTGCGGCTTCTAATCCGCTATACCCCCGGCGAGCCAGGCACTCTGCGAATATCAGCCATATTTCATCAGTTGCTAATCCTGAAAAGTTGCTTGTGCTCTGAGCGTAACTACCTTTGAAATTAGGGT
>DAOLFI010000124.1:0-7762 GCA_035326385.1 Niabella sp. | reverse complement strand
CCCTTTTGGCAAGGTTGATAAAAAATACACTGCATAAAATAACAGCCAGTCCCAGCAGCTGCATCGGGGTCAATCGATCGTGATTGATCCAAACACCTAACCGAACAGCTACTAAAGGATTCACATAAGCATAGGTGCTTACCTGTGCCGGGCTTCTTACACTTAGTAAAAATACATAGGCGCTATACCCGATAATAGAACCAAAAACAACCAGGTAAGCTGTTGCCATCCACGCCTGTGCCGGTATCTGCGACCACTGAACGGCTGAAAAATCTTTATTGAACAAGCCTACCAGCAAAAAAGCAAACCCTGCCGCAAACATCTGCCAGGCGGCGTTTACCGATTGGGAAATATTACGCACCCTGTATTTTGAATATAATGACCCCAGAGACCAGCTGATATTTGCTGTACACAGTACCAGTAAAGCAACGAAAGTGCTGCTATAACCGGTAGCCGCCATTTTCTCATAAAATAACGCGATAACACCTAACAGGCCAATAGCTACCCCCATGAGCGTAAATTTGTTACTAAAATTTTGTTTCCAGTTTATTTTATCCAGCAATAAGAACCACAAAGGCGCCGAAGCCAGGAAAATAGCAACAAACGAGCTGGGCAAAGACTGCTCAGCCCATATTACCGCACCGTTTCCCAAAAAAAGCATCAGCACACCACTTATAGCCGAAGGCAGCACAGCAGCTTTATTCCAGATCTTTTCCCGGCGAAAAGCCACCCATACCAGCATTATTATTCCCGCAACAAAGAAGCGGACAGCGCCTAAAATAGCAGGCGGTATGCTTTTAACAGCCATTTCTATAAAGAAATACGTTGATCCCCAGATAATGTAAACAGCGGCAAAAGCCAGGATAATCAATACAAATGATGGTTCTTTCTTGTTCATAACAATTAAGGGCAGGAGCCTTTCATAACCTATCCTAACAAATGCAAAGAAAAATGGTTTACAAATATTCCTCCATTCCTTTTTTATGATTTTCTCAATATATCCTGCCCTACATTTCCCATGAAAATTTATTATTGCTTTTGGCCAGGGGAACTCTCATAAAATTTTTTATTCATCTTGTGTGTATTTTATGAATAAAAAATTTCATGTACGTTTGTAGCCAATTATTTGTAAAGCATGAAGAATCGTGTATTTTTTTATATAGCACTTACGTTTGCAGCCGGCATCTTTAGCTGTAATGACAATAAAAATAGTAATACAACCGCCAGTAAAACTACGGTGGATAATACTATTCCATCTATACGTTTATCGCTTATTAAAACCTATCCGCATGACACGGCTTCATTTACGCAGGGACTGGTTGTTTATAAAGGTCAATTATATGAAGGAACAGGAGGCGCGGCGTATGATGTAGTGGGCAGCAAATTTTCTCGGTTAATGAAGATCAACCTGGAAACGGGTAAAGCTGAAAAATCAATTGACCTCGACCCAAAATATTTTGGAGAAGGTATTACAATTTTAAACGATACCGTTTATCAGCTTACCTGGCGTGAAAATAAAGCTTTTGCCTATACACTTCCTGATTTTAAAAAAGTGAAAGAATTTGATATCACCACTGAAGGTTGGGGCATTACTACTAATGGCAAAGAATTAATTGTAACAGATGGTACCGGAAACTTATATTTTTATGAACCTTCCACTTTCAAACTGCTGCATACACAATCCGTAACATTCAATGGTGAATTAGCCTATAACCTTAATGAACTTGAGTATATTGATGGTTTTATTTACGCAAATGTCTGGCAACAGCCATATATTTTAAAAATAGATCCTAATAACGGACTGATAACAGGAAGGATAGATATTTCAGATATCTGGGAACGCGTAAACAGTAAAGAACCTAATACCGTACCTAACGGTATTGCCTATGATGCTGATACCAAAAAGATCTATATTACCGGGAAAAAATGGCCTGAATTGTACGAGGTGCAGTTAGGACAATAATACCTTTCGCAGTAAATACAGGCTTAATATTTATTTTGCCCGGACAACATAAATAACTGAGCAGCATTGCTGCACATTTCCAATAGCATTAATATTGGATGCCAGGCCGTGCAACCCGGCGCTGACATAGTTGATCTTACCAGTTTTGTATTTGCTGCTCAGCATATCCACATAAAAACTGTCGAACCACATAGGCAGCATCCCCGCAATCTCTAATCCATGTTGTTCCATTAGCGTTTGCATAGCTTTTGGAGAAAAATGATACAAATGTCTGGGCACATCATAGCCTGCCCAATACTTTCCATACACCCGGGCATCCTTTGTGGTATAATTAGGTACCGCAATAAATAATACACCATTTTTAGCCAGCAGCTTTTTCATTTGCTCCACATACTCATGCAAGGCATGTACATGCTCCAGCACATGCCAAAGTGTAACAGCATTGAAGCTACCGGAATCTAACGAAAATAAAAGGTGGGAAGGATTGGATTCTACGCCATATTCCGTTTTTGCCAGTTCCCTTGCATCCGCATCGGGCTCAAGGCCAGACACCCGCCAGCCCTGTAACCGCATCGTGTGTAAAAAAGTACCCGTTCCGCTGCCAATATCCAGTAAATTACCTGTTTGCAATCCTGTATATTTTTTTACTACAGCAGCTTTTTGCTTCATAGTACGAACGCGTACCCTCTGGTATAAGCGGTTGATTAGCCCTTTATTTGTATTGGTATGGGAAATATAATCTTCCGATTTATAGTATTGGCCAATCTCTTCCAATACCGGCACATCCTGCGTAAATCTCAGTGTACAATCATTACAGTGAACTATTTCAAACTCCTTGCCGCTAACAGTGTAATCTTTTACATTGAAAACAGGCTGCAGATTGTCTGACTTACAAACAGGACAATGCGTATAATGAATAACTGGCATTAGTTAAATACTTAATCTCCATACAACGATCCTTCGCTATGCTCAGAACGACAATACGGACGGGGTGAGGTTAAACGGCAAAACTGGTTCCGCAGCCGCAGGTGCTGCTGGCATTAGGATTGGAAAAGGTAAATCCACGGTTATCCAGACCTTCGCTCCAGTCTATTTCCATTCCGGCCAAATACAGCTCATGAGACTTATTAATAATAGAGGGTATACCCTCTATTTCAAACTCCTTATCATTACCCTCTTTGGCGTCAAAACCTAAAATATAGCTCATGCCGCTGCAGCCACCACCCTTTACTCCCACGCGGAGGTACTGCGCTTTATCAAAGCCAGGTTCATTCATCAGTCTTTTTATTTCTTTTACGGCTCCGGCTGTTAGTGTAACCGGGCTGTTGGCTATAGTAGTTTCCATAGTGCAAAAATAATTAAAACGAATCTATTATTATGTCATCGTTCGGTAACCTGGTCAGACCATGTTATATCATTGCACTTTCTCAAACTTTTGTATGCGGTTTTCCAATATGTCGCATAAGTAAATATTTTCCTCATTGTCAATAGCCAGGTCATGATACCAAGTAGCAGAGCCATCATAACTGCCGCTTCTTCCAAACCTTGCTTCAATTTTTCCCTCACTATCCATAACCAATACATCAGAGCCACGATGTTTGATTTTCAAAAAACTAAAATCGTCAGCAGCAATCAGCTTTTGATGCTTTGCATCAAAAAATACAGAGTAAATGGCACCAAAAGACTTGTCTGTTATTATTTTGATAAGTTTCCCGTTTGAGTCAAATATCTGTATCCTGTTATTTTCCCTGTCTGCTACGTAAATATTTTCTTTATCATCCAAACTAACCGCATGTGGAATATTAAATGCTCCTGGCTCACTGCCTCTTATGCCCCACTCAAACAAATATTTGCCTTGTGGAGAAAATTTTACAACCCTGCTATTACCATACCCGTCGCTTACATAAAAAGATCCGTCTTTTGCAACAGCAATGTCGGTAGGCTTATTAAAATGCACACTATCGTTGCCGGGAATACCTGCCAATCCCAGTTTCATTAAAAGTGTTCCATCGTGGGTAAATTTAAAAACCTGCTGAAGCCCTACATCGGTTACCCAAATATTATTTTCCCGATCTACTGTTAGTCCATGTGGCATAATAAACAAATTGCTCCCCCAGCTATCAATGAGAGCGCCATTGTATTTGTTAATAATTAAAACAGTATTGGAGGCAATTGGTTTACGGGGTATCGGGCCAAGTAAAGGCCATTCTTTTTCCCCCCTTTGAAAAATAATAATGTTCTGACCTGTATCAATCCCAATACCTACAGGATTACCCAGATGAATATTATCAGGTAAATGAAGCCAATCTTTTACAAGCTTATACTTGATGGCCGAAATACTTCCCACTCCTTTTTTAACAGGCTGCAAAAAATAAGATAAAATGAGGAGTGCTATTAAAACTACAATAGCGCTCCCTGCTTTTTTTAACATGTAACAAATATACAGCCAGTAACGACGGTAATTACACTGGTCAGGCCAGGTTATTTATCAAACTTCTTTCTCAGTGCATCCAGGCTCGACTGGAAGTTGTTCTTTGGTTTATAACTCACCGCGGTACCTTTGGGCATATTGGTGCGCGGCCTTTGTTCTGTTTTATTTTCCTCCTTCATGCTTAACGCAATCCGTTTGCGGGAAGCATCCACTTCCAGCACCGTTACCATTACTTTCTGGTTCAGTTTTACTACTTCATTTGGATCGCTAACATATTTATTAGCTAAATGGGAAACATGCACCAGGCCATCCTGCTTTACACCAACATCCACAAAAGCACCAAAATTGGTAATATTGGTAACAATACCCGGTACTTTCATCCCCGGCTTCAAATCAGCCATAGTGGCTAAACCTTCGGCAAAGCGGAACTCTTCAATGGTGTCACGCGGATCACGACCCGGCTTTTCCAGCTCCTTCAATATATCTTCAATAGTATATACCCCTGCCGTTTCACTGATAAAATCCCCCGGGTTTATTTGTGTCCTCACATCAGGTTTTGCAATAATATCCTTTACACTGCAATTCAGTTTTTTTGCCATTTCTTCCACGATCCCGTAGCTTTCCGGGTGCACCGCAGAATTATCCAGCGGATTCTCTGCGTTCGGTATCCTCAAAAAGCCGGCACATTGCTCATAGGCTTTAGGGCCAAGCATAGATACTTTCAGCAATTCGCCGCGTGAGGTAAATCCGCCGTTCTTATTTCGGTATTCTACAATATTCTTTGCTGTTGTTGATGTAAGACCAGACACATAAGTCAGCAAATGTTTACTCGCAGTATTTACATCAACACCTACATAGTTCACGCAGCTTTGTACTACATTGTCCAGGCTATCTTTCAGGCGATTTTGATTCACATCGTGTTGATACTGACCTACACCTATACTTTTAGCGTCTATTTTTACCAGTTCGCTTAACGGATCTAACAAGCGACGGCCAATGCTGATGGCACCGCGCACAGTAACATCCTCATCAGGGAACTCTTCACGCGCTACTTCGCTTGCAGAATAAATAGAAGCGCCGCTTTCGTTTACCATAAAAATGGAAACAGGTTTGCCAAAATCTATACCCCGTACCAGCTTCTCTGTTTCCTTGCTGGCAGTACCGTTACCATAACCTATAGCTTCAATATTATATTTAGTCACAAGATCTTTAATAGTAGCAATAGCGCCATCCCACTCATTTTGAGGTGCATGAGGATAGATAGTTACATACTTCAGGAAAGTTCCATTTTCATCTAAGCAAACCACTTTACAACCTGTTCTGAAACCCGGGTCTATAGCCAGCACTCTTTTGCTTCCCAAAGGCGAAGCCAGTAATAGCTGGCGCAGGTTCTCTGCAAACACACGGATCGCCTCCTCATCGGCAGCGGTTTTGCTGCTCATGCGAAACTCCGTTTCAATGGCAGGTTTAAGTAAGCGGTTATACGCGTCTTCTGTTGCCAGAGCCACTTCCTGGCCTGCCTCGCCAGAAGATTTTACAAATACATTTTTCAGCTCGCCAATAGCCGAATCTTTTTCGATGGCAATATCCATGATCAGGAATCCTTCTTTTTCTCCGCGCCTGATCGCTAACAACCGGTGCGAGGGACAATCGGCAAGCGGTTCTTTAAAGTCGAAGTAATCACGGTACTTCTGTGCCTCTTCCGTTTCTTTTTTTGTAGTCAGCACACGCGCAGCAATAACAGCGCTTTCCTGGAACATAGAGCGCACCAGCGTTCTGGCCTGCTCGCTTTCAGATATCCATTCGGCAATAACATCCCTGGCACCCTGCAAAGCTTCTGCTTTGTCTTTTACCTGCTCATTGATAAAGGTTGCTATTTCTTCTTCAGCAATATTTTTATCCTGCGAAAAAATTAATTGAGCCAGCGGCTCCAGGCCCTTTTCAATAGCCACAGTAGCCCTTGTCTTTCGCTTGGGCTTATAAGGCAGGTAAATATCTTCCAGTTCTGTGGCAGAGATACAGTTTTCGATGCGCAGCTTTAATTCAGGTGTAAGTTTACCCGCAGCTTCTATGGTCTTTACTACAGTGTCCTTACGCTTGATCAGCTCATCATAATATTTGATCTTATCAATTACATTACCCACCTGCACTTCATCCATATTGCCGGTGGCCTCTTTCCTGTACCGGCTGATAAAAGGAATGGTGGCCCCTTCTTCGTGCAATTGCTGCACATTGGTTACGTTCTTTACAGGCAGCGATAAATCGGTAGCTATTTGCTGTATATATTTTAAATCCATCTTTAAATTTTAAGTGCCGGTAAATTATTACCGGGATGCAAATGTAACAGCCTGTAAAAAACAAAAAAATATTTTTTGAAAGCAGTTTTCCCCATATTGGTTGCAGGTTCCTGATTCCAAGTTTCAGGTTCAAATGTGTTATTTCAAGACATTAGATCTTAGTACTTAGACCTCAGACTGTAACCAGTAACTTGAAACCTGTAACCTGTATCCAGCATCGAAATAACTTATTCATACACAATCTCGGCATCCCCTCCAACCGGGAAACCCTGGCAGGTGAGCACCCGCCCTTTGGCAATTTCATCATCAGTCAGCACCTCGTTATAAGCCATCCAGATGGTACCGGAAATGCAGGTAGCTACGCAACTCCCGCAACGGCCTGCTTCGCAGCTATAAGGTACCGTAATTTTTGCTGTCTTTGCTGATGCTGTAATACTCTGAGGATATTGCACTTCAATTGTATGCACCTTGCTACCCACATGCAATGTAACCCAATGCGGGTCCTTATCGGGAGGAGCCGGCAACCTGACAGGAAGCAAAGGATTGAAATCCTCTTTAAATATCTGCGCATTATGAATACCGTTATTTCGCAAAGAAATGGTGGACATCAGCATATAATCGAACGGGCCACAGATATAAAACAGGATATTGCTCTTATCTATACCACTAAAATTTTTATCAATAAGATGCGTTAATAACCAATGGCTGAGCCGGCTTTGATATACGTCCAGCTTATAGCTATACATAAAATGAATATGGAACCGATGGCTATATACTTCCTGTAAACGTTTCAATGCTTCAAGAAAAATAGCTTCAGATTCGTTGCGGTTGCTGTAAAACAGGAATATCTTCTGCTCCGTAGTAAGCAAAAGGGTTTTGATCATAGAAAAACAAGGCGTAATGCCACTTCCTGCTGCAAGAAAGCAAAATACTTTTCCTTCCGTTTTTTCGGGAAGGACAAAAAAACCACTGATACCGGATGTATATAATACATCACCTGGCTTTGCTTTATAAACCAGCCACCGTGAGAACTCGCCGTTATCCAGCTTTTTTACCGTAACCGATAAAGGT
>DAOLFI010000123.1:0-7777 GCA_035326385.1 Niabella sp. | reverse complement strand
CAAGTCCTGATGAAATACTGCTCCATTTTATTGTGCTTGCTATTTGCACCAGAGCAGACCGGTCGGTGTTGCTCCCATCTCCTAATTGCCCTTTTATATTCCGCCCACAGGCCCACAAAGTACCGTCCGACCTTATAGCATGGGTATGGTCTAAACCTGCACTGACAGATCGCCATGTATTGCCTGCTGAAATTGCCTGGGGAAAGCTTCTGTTTGTATAAGTACCATCGCCCAGTTGTCCAAACCCGTTAAATCCCCATGTCCAGAGAGAGCCGTCAGATTTTAAAGCCACCGTATAGTCTACTGCAGCAGCAATCATTTCCCAATCGCTGGCCAGGCCAATTTGTACCGGAGTGTTTTTGTTTTGATTGGTACCATCGCCCAATTGCCCGCTGCCGTTGTAGCCCCATGCCCAAAGGGTGCCATCAGATTTTATAGCAAACGAATGATAGCCTCCCGCAAAAACCGCTTTCCATGTGCCGGAAGCAATCAGGACCGGCAGGTTTCTGCTGTCATAGGTACCATCGCCTAATTGTCCATCATCATTATACCCCCATGTCCAAAGGGTTCCATCGGATTTTATGGCAAGTGTGTGATCGTAACCTACAGTTAGTGCTTTCCAGGTATTGGCCGGAGCGATTGGTACAGGTGTATTTTCGTTTTCATTGGTGCCATTTCCTAATTGCCCGCCCTCATTATATCCCCATGCCCAAAGGGTGCCGTCAGATTTTATAGCAAGCGTAAATAAATCTCCGGGATAAACTGCTTTCCAGGTGCTGGCTGCAGCAATTGGTACAGGGGTGTTTTTATTGATATTTGTACCATCGCCCAATTGCCCTTCTTCGTTGTTGCCCCAGCCCCAGAGTGTTCCATCAGATTTTATGGCCATTGTATGAGCACTGCCTGTAGCGATAAAAGTATAGGCATCGCACTGGGCATAGCTATTGCCGGCAGCGAACATGCTCGCAAATGATAATAATAAGAAGAATCTTTTCATGTTGTAATCTGTTTTAGGATATTATGCTGTTCCAATATTGCTGCTGAATCTTTATTGCCTTTGAATAGATTTTTTCTGTAATCATCCATCTGTGCCCATACGGTTAAGCTGGTTGTTTGAAATGTGATCAGGTAGAAAAGTTTGCTCATATTGGTAGTCGTCAGTATTCAGTTGTTGGCTTTAGTAAATCAGAGTATAAGTATGAAAACAAAACTACACGTATACCTGCACCCTGTCAATACCCCCTGAGGGGTATTTTGTGGGTATTATGGGGGTATACAGCTTACAATAGCCCCTTCTGCAAACAAAAATTCACTAACTGTGCGGTGTTCCTGGCGTCAGCCTTCTGCATAATATTTTTACGGTGGGTTTTGGCAGTATGCGGCGAAATAAAAAGGTGTTGGGCAATTTGGTTGGTCTCAAGGCCCTGTGCAATCAGTTTCACAATCTCCAGCTCGCGCGGGGTGTACACGGGCCTGTCCTGTGCCAGCTCTAATTGCTTCCTGAGGTCGAACTGTAAAAATAGGTTATGGCCGTTAATGCCGGTAAGAGTAAGCGTGTAATTATTAACGGGGGTAATATGGTTGATATTGGTGTGAATATTCAGTATCCGGTAGGAGTTTTTTGTGGCGTCAATATCTATGCTCAGCGCCTGTAGCTGGAACATCTCATAATTTCCTGATGCTGTCCGTTCCCTGAAGCAATAGGCCATTTTGGTCTGAAGTGTTAGGTGGGTTCCCAGCTCCTTCATTTTTTTAAGGTTAAATTCTTCGGCTGTCTGGATATAGGGAATATCGTCAGGGTGCACGCAGTTTACGATGTCATTAAAGCATACTGCGGCCGGGTCCAGGCCTGTCACTTCTTTTACTGAAGATGAGATATATTCTATCTTCCTGGTAGCGAAGTCTACAATATAGTAATAGCTTGGGCCGGCGCAAAATATTTCACTTAAAATATCTGTAAGCTTATTGGCAATAGTATGCCCATCGTGCCTGGCTATATAGGCTTGATGAATATATTCTTTATTCCTTTCCCAGAAACTGGTTACAACGTTATTGATGCTCATGCAATGGTTTTGACAGGTTATGAGTGATCTGTGTTTGTAGTGAGATATTCATGTTTGGCTTTGATCAGCTAATATAATTAATAAATCTCATTCAGCAGGGGTCAGGTCCAAAGGACTCCTTTGAAAGGATGAGGAGAAATAGCATCCCCAAGGTAAGCGCCAGATTAGGGTGTATTTCCAATAGTAGCAGCTAATAAAACCTCCCCTCAAAAGGGATGGCAGTTTCCTGCTCATAGTAATGCTTCACAATTTACGGAGTGCTACTCCCTCTCCTTTGGAGAGGGTTGGGGTGAGGTCTTCCCGCGAAAAAGTTTTAAACTTTCAGGGTGTATTTAGTATTGCTATATTTGTGCAAAGGAACTTCTATGGCGGTAAAAAAAGATCTTTTTGAGAGCCCGGATTACTTTAACGTGGATGTGCTGCTTACCGAAGAGCAGCTGATGATACGTGATGCGGTAAGGGCTTATGTAAAGAAGGAGATTTCTCCTGTTATAGAAGATTACGCGCAACGGGCAGCATTTCCGCAGCAGATCGTAAAGCAGCTCGGTGATCTGGGTTGCTTTGGGCCAACCATTCCACAGGAATATGGTGGCGGGGGCCTGGACTACGTCAGCTATGGATTAATGATGCAGGAGCTGGAACGTGGCGATAGCGGGGTTCGGTCCACAGCATCGGTGCAGGGCTCGCTGGTGATGTTCCCTATTCACGCTTATGGCAGCGAAACCCAGAAGCAAAAGTACCTGCCTAAGCTTGCAAGTGGTGAGTGGCTGGGATGCTTTGGCTTAACAGAGCCCGATCATGGCAGCGATCCTGCGGGCATGCTTACTAATACCAGGGATGCCGGTGATCATGTTATTTTAAATGGTTCCAAAATGTGGATCAGCAATGCGCCTTATGCGCAGGTAGCCGTGGTTTGGGCAAAGAATGAACAGGGTGAAGTGCAGGGCCTGATCGTAGAGCGCGGGATGGATGGCTTTACAACACCTGAAACCCATAATAAGTGGAGCCTGCGTGCATCGGCCACCGGCGAGCTGGTGTTTGATAACGTAAAAATACCGAAGGAAAATATATTGCCGGGTGCAAAAGGCCTGAAAGGGCCGCTAAACTGTTTAACAAGGGCAAGGTATGGTATTGCCTGGGGTGTGATAGGCGCTGCAATGGATTGTTATGATACAGCCCTGCGCTATGCCAGGGAGCGGCAGCAGTTTGGTAAGCCCATAGCTGCTTTTCAGCTGCAGCAAAAGAAGCTGGCAGAAATGATAACGGAAATTACCAAGGCACAGTTGCTTAACTGGCGGTTAGGGATATTAATGAACGAGGGTAAAGCTACGCCCCAGCAGGTAAGTATGGCCAAAAGAAACAGCTGTGAAGTGGCCACTAATATTTGCAGAGATGCGAGACAGATCTTGGGAGGTATGGGCATCACAGGCGAATATCCTGTAATGCGGCACATGATGAACCTTGAAAGTGTGATTACTTATGAAGGTACACATGACATACATTTGCTGATTACAGGAATGGATATTACAGGTATTAACGCTTTTAAATAATTAAAGCCATCAGGAAATCGTCATTTCGTAGCGTGAGCGAAGAAATCTCAACGTGAGGCTGTCTTTAGTATAACGCATATATGGGCTGTACAATAAGTTTCAGATTTGCGTTGAGGTTCCTCTCTACGGTCGGAACGACGATAGCTTTTCGGTAAATATTAATTTTTTAAACTATTAAATTCCCCCTTGGGGGATAGGGAGCTGGAATTTTATGCGCATTTATTTAATAGGTTTTATGGGCGTAGGTAAAACGCATTGGGGCAAACAGTTAGGCAGGAAGCTGGAAGTGCCTTTCCTCGACCTGGACGAAGTGATAGAACAGGATGCCGGCAAATCAATTACCGACATTTTTGAGCAGGAGGGCGAGGAGTATTTCAGGATGAAAGAACGCGAAGTGCTGCATCTGCTGAGCGAAACGCATGAGTCCATAGTGCTATCCTGCGGGGGCGGTGCGCCCTGCTTTTTCAATAATATAGATTATATGAACGAAAAAGGGATCACTGTATGGATAGATACGCCTTTCGAGATATTGCTGGGCCGGCTGAGGCAAAATAAGGACAAACGTCCGCTTTTACAGGGTCTTGATGATGAACAATTAAAAGCTTACATTGTTAAGAAGAATGCCGATAGGCGCATCTACTATGAGCGGGCAAAGATCAGGATAGATGATACCGGCCTCAAGCTGGAAGCCTTTACAAAGCTGATAGAGGAAGAAATGGCAAACAGTGAGTCTTGATAGGGCAAAAGTGTTTTAAACTTAAGCTGAAAGCCCGCCTGCCGGACGGGCAGGGCTGACAGGAGCAAGCCAAACAACTCCTGAGGAGTGGCATAAGGCATATAAAGCTACAAGATGTAGATGCGTTTGGTCCGTGAGTCCTGATTATTTAATAATATATCAAAATGAATAAACTGTATTTAATATTAGGTGGTGCATTGTCAGGGTTAGGAGTGATCCTTGGCGCCTTTGGGGCGCACGGGTTAAAATCCATAGCGCCCGATTCAGTTCCTACCTTTCAAACTGGCGTACAATACCAGATGTACCATGCTTTTGCCCTGCTAATGGTAGGGATTTTATTTGAGAAATTTCCCGTAAAAGCCATGAACTGGGCAGGTATTTGTTTTTTGATTGGCATATTGCTTTTTTCCGGTTCTTTATATGCGCTTACAGCCCTGAAAGCATCCGGTAAAGTAGGTTTGGGAGGTGTGGGCATTATCACCCCCATTGGCGGTTTATTTTTTATAGCCGGCTGGATAGCTTTGGTGGTCGGGGTATTGAAAGGTGTAAAGGTTTAAAAGCTGAAAGGAGGTTACAGGTTTTAAGTTGCAGGTTTCAGACATCGATCTTCAGGTGCAGGTACACAGGAGCTGTGCGTATAGAATTTCTATATCATGTATTTAATTAGGTTTCAAGTTCCGGGTTCCTGTAACCAGTATAAATGTAAAATGTACGATTTACAAGTAACCACCTAAAAACCTTATGCTTCAGGATCCCGGCCTTAAGTCTAACGTCTAAGTACTATCGTCTAAATACTAAGCTTCCTGCTTCCCGACCTCCGACTCCGGACCTCGGACTTCCTGACTTTCCGACTTTCTTCTCAACCTTCATTATCTTTGCTCCTATGGCGAATAAGAGCAAATCGAAGAACAAAAGACCCATAGCTAAGGCAAAAGATACAGGAGCCGGTTTTAAGGTAGAAAAGGAGGAAAAGATCAGGATAAAGCAATTGGCTAAAGACGAACGGACCTGGAAAATACTGGGGCTTTCGTTCCTGCTGATCTCTATATTCCTGATCATTGCATTTACATCTTATTTTTTCACCTGGCGGCAGGATTTTGTGCAGGTATCCAGGGGCGCGGAAATATTAAAAGATTTTGACACTACTGCTGAAAACCTGTTAGGTAAAACCGGGGCACTCGTTTCCCATCTTTTTATTTATAAATTATTTGGAGTAGCCTCCCTGCTTATCTGCACCTTCTTTTTTGTAGTAGGTGTAAACCTGTTATGGCGCAGGCGGGTGTTCTCCATCTGGCGTAATTTAAAATATGTTACGCTTGGAATGCTGGCTGTGTCCACCATCCTGGCGTTTATTTTACGCAATGATGAGTTTAGCTGGGGTGGGGGTGTAGGTAATGTGATCAGTGATTGGTTGTTAACCTCGCTTGGCTTTATAGGGTCCTCGGCCATTTTGCTGCTGGTAGTAGTGGCCTATCTCATCTGGCAGTTTAACCCGGTATTCAGCTTCCCTAAAAAGCTGGTGAGAGCGCCGGAAGCGCCTGTTGCAGAAAATGCGGGTGAAACAAAAGAAAAGCTTCCTTTACCTCAATATGATTTTGTAGAGGAGGAAGCTGATGAGTCCAAACCTGTGACAGCGCCCATGGATAGTGCAAAGCTTATTATTGACAATGATGCCGGGAAGCCCAAACATAATATCAGTTTAATCGAAAAAGAAAAAGCTACCCCGCCTAAAGAAGAAGCAGGCGGCTTTGAAGGCATCACTGTTTTGAAGCCCGAAGCGAGGATTAACTTTGATACAGAAGAACCGGTATCTAAAAAAGACACAGAAAAATCCAGAGCTTCTTCCAAGACGGTTACCGCAGATGGATTAAAGCTGGAGATCAACGACGCACCCTTACCCAAAACCGAAGAAGAAGCAAAAGTTACGGCATCGGCAGGGCCCTCTAAAGCATATGAACCCACTCTGGATCTGCGGGATTACCAAAAACCTACGCTTGATTTGCTGGCCTCTTATGGTTCAGAGAAAATAGAGCAGGATCCGCAGGAGCTGGAAGATAATAAAAACCAGATCATTACTACGCTTCGTAACTACGATATAGAGATTCAGCGTATCAGCGCCACTATTGGGCCAACGGTTACTTTATATGAGATTGTACCTGCTGCCGGTGTGCGCATATCACGCATTAAAAACCTGGAGGATGATATTGCGCTCAGCCTTTCTGCTTTAGGCATCCGTATTATTGCACCTATTCCGGGGCGTGGTACTATTGGTATAGAAGTGCCTAATGCCCGGAAAAGTATTGTAAGTATGAAGACCCTGCTGTCTTCAGATAAATTCCAGAATAGTACGCATTCTTTACCTATTGCCCTGGGTAAGAAAATAGATAATGAGCTGTTTATTGTCGATCTGGCTACCATGCCCCACTTGCTGATGGCGGGGGCCACCGGCCAGGGTAAATCGGTTGGTATCAATGCCATACTCGTTTCACTGCTCTATAAAAAGCATCCCTCGCAATTAAAATTCGTGCTGGTAGATCCTAAAAAAGTAGAGCTAAGCATTTACAGCCATATTGAAAGTCATTTCCTGGCCAAATTGCCTAACGAAGAAGAAGCGATCATTACCGATACCAAAAAGGTGATCAATACGCTTAATGCGCTTTGTATTGAAATGGACAACCGCTACGATCTGCTAAAGGAGGCAGGATGCCGGAACATTAAAGAATACAATGCCAAGTTTACAGCGCGCAAGTTAAATCCTGAGAAAGGGCATCAGTTCCTGCCGTTTATAGTATTGGTGGTAGATGAGTTTGCAGATCTTATCATGACTGCCGGCAAGGAAGTGGAAATGCCGATAGCGCGCCTGGCACAGCTGGCACGTGCAGTGGGCATTCACCTGATTATTGCTACGCAACGACCTTCGGTGAATATTATTACCGGTACTATTAAAGCCAACTTCCCGGCGCGGGTAGCGTTTAAAGTGAGCAGTAAAATTGACAGCCGTACTATCCTGGATGCAGGAGGCGCAGAACAGCTGATTGGTAAGGGAGATATGCTGATAAGCCTTAACGGTGAAATAGCAAGGCTCCAATGTGCTTTTGTAGATACGCCCGAGGTAGATAAAGTGGTGGAATTTATTGGCTTCCAGGAAGGATATCCGCAACCGTTCCTGCTGCCTGAATATATAGATGAAAAGGAACTGGAAAGTGGTGACCTGGATCTGGGCGACAGGGACTCCCTGTTTGAAGAAGCAGCGCGCTTAATTGTGGCTAACCAGATAGGATCGACCTCATTGTTACAACGCCGCATGAAGCTGGGCTATAACCGGGCTGGCCGCCTGATGGACCAGTTGGAACAGGCCGGAATAGTAGGACCTAACCAGGGCAGCAAAGCCCGCGAGGTTTTAATAAAAACCGACGCCGACCTGCAGC
>DAOLFI010000943.1:0-1653 GCA_035326385.1 Niabella sp. | reverse complement strand
CCCCGAATATAACGACAACCGTGTGGACGCCTGGTTTACAGAATGGAGTAATTTTGACCTCTCTCTTGTTAAGTTCCTGTTTAAGGCCGCAGGTGAGACAGCCGCTGCTGCCGGCAAAAAAAGCGAAGCAGCCCATTGGCAAACCCTGCTGGAACAGCTGCCTGGCTATGAAATAAACGAAACCGGCTTTACAGTAGCACCCGGACAAAACCTTAACAGCTCACATCGTCACATGTCCCAGTATATGGCTATATACCCGCTGGCATTGTTAGACATCAATAACCCGGAAGACAAAACCATTATTCAAAACTCCTTAAAAAGGATTGAAGAAATGGGTACCCGGGCATGGTGTGGCTACTCCTTTAGCTGGATGGCAAGCCTGTATGCACGGGCTTATGAGGCTGATAAGGCTGTCAGGCAGTTACAGATCTTCGCTTCCAACTTCTGCGCTCCCAACAGCTTCCATCTGAACGGAGATCAGAAGGGAGGAGAACACTCCAGCTTTACTTACAGGCCGTTTACCCTGGAAGGCAATTTTGCTTTTGCACAAGGCGTGCACGAATTGCTGCTGCAAAGCAGGGATGGTTATATTGAAGTATTTCCGGCTGTTCCTCGCAACTGGGAAGAGGTAGCTTTTAACAATCTCAGGGCCGAAGGCGCTTTTATTGTTTCGGCAAAAAAAGAAAACGGGGTGCCTGCAACTATTACCGTTGTTGCAGAAAAAAACGGCGAATTAAACATCAGGCTTCCCTTTAAAACCTGGCTATCCAAAAGCATTCCGATGGAATCATTCAAAAGAAATGATAACGGTATTATTTCCGTAAACCTTAAAAAAGGACAAACAGTAATTTTTGAAAATGGCTATGAATAGAAAATTAAATACATGCAGAAAGTGGGTATGGGTTTTGCTGCTGCTCGCATTTACAAAAACCCATGCCCAGACAGTTACAGCAGCCAATCGCGCTGACTGGTTTAAAGAAGCCAGGTTTGGGATGTTCATTCATTGGGGACTTTACAGCATCCTGGGCGGCACATACAATGGCCACACGCTTCCTGATGAAAGTTTTGAAAATGGCAACAGCTGGTATGCAGAATGGATACAACCAAGATTGGAAGTACCCCGCGATGTATATCGAGCTTTAGTGAAACAATTTGATCCCTTAAAATTTGATGCTGACAGCTGGATTAAGGAAGCCAGGGATGCCGGCATGAAATATTTTGTTATTACTGCCAAACATCATGATGGCTTCGCATTGTGGGATTCTAAAGTTTCTACCTACGATATAGGGAGTACTCCTTACAAAAAAGACATTCTTGGCGAGCTGGCCAGAGCCTGCAAAAAATACGGACTAAAATATGGATTTTATTATTCACATTGTGAAGACTGGGACCATCCGGGAGGCGCTACCCCGTCATGGACTGCTCAAAAATCAGATGCTCAATTTGAGCAATACTGGAATGAGAAATGTTTACCGCAGGTTACCGAGCTTATACAGCGTTATAGACCCGACCTGTTTTGGTTTGATACCTGGGGCGATAAGCAGGAAAAAATATTTATATCAGATAAGCGCCGCGATCAGCTGATTGCGCTGATAAGAAAAAAAAGCCCTAAAACCCTTATCAATGGCCGTATATCCTGGCTTAATCCCGGTA
>DAOLFI010000122.1:0-7817 GCA_035326385.1 Niabella sp. | reverse complement strand
CATCCTTAAAGCAAAATGTCCTTCGTCAAGCTCAGGACGACATTGATTTTCAAACTTTTAGTCTACCTGTCATTAACAGCTTGACGAAATATTGATACCCAAATCGTTAGCCTTCGACAAGCTCAGCAAGACATTCGTTTTTCTAAAGAACTTGACTCGCAATTATCGATGCCTCAGCCTGACACACCTGTTGAAGACAGCCTCTTTTCCCTGGCTCTAAATGGAAGCCGCATTGCTGTTGAGGAATGCGGTAATTTCATTACCCAACTTTTCAAGCGGTTTGGAAGCGGGATCAATAAAATCTCTTGTATTAATAGCATAAGCCCAGTCAATACCGTCGCCCCTTGAAGCGGCAAGCGTTGAGGAGCCGGGTGTGCTTCCGGTACGGGCAGATGCCGCCCTTCCGCCGGTGCCCCATACAGCTCTATGATGAGCAAACTGTACCATGGCGTGTGCCGAAGAGGCCAGTCCGCAGGAAGCAGCAGCCACTTCCTTTATCATACCATCTCCTCCATACACATGAGGAACCAATATGTTTGAGGTAACATTTACGGCGCTTTCGCCCAGGCCCCAGCTTTCAGTTGCTACTTCATCTGCCGGGCGTGGATTTTGCACCGTTTTCCAAACCTTGGCTTCTGACACTCCTATCTTATTTAAAACCGCTGTTTTAAGATACTGGAAATAATCCTTGCCTGTTTTCTTTTCAATAATGAGCGAAAGAAGGAGGTAACCATAGTTACAGTATATATTTTTACTGCCCGGTGCATTTTTTAAATTGCGGTTTTTATACATATAGCGGGCCACATCGTTTTTTGTAACTGCAGTGGTCATTCCTAATTGTCCGGCTATGTATCTCATGGAATAGGTTGCATCGAAAGTATCGGCATCAAAACCTCCCGTATGATCCAGCAATTGCTGTATGGTGATATCGTTGCTGCGGCTGTCTTTGGGATTGCTGTAACCAAGCTGTGCGTATGCCCTGTCATTGGGAGCAAGATCTTTGCTGTCAAATAAAGCCTGTACTGCTGCACACAGATACATTTTGCTGCAGCTGGCCAGCATAAACCTGTCTGGCGGCTGCGCCACTTTATAGTTACGCTCGGCCCAGGTAAATGCTTTATTGTACTTAATAGCACCCTTTTTACCTATGCATAGCTGGGCATAGCGTATAGCATGTTTTTGCATGAAAGCTTTCATGATGGCATCTAACCCTTTTGTTGCATTGGTTTGGGAGCCAATAGCACTCCATTTACGTGCAAAAGGAATATCTGTTTCTGCAAACAGGCAGGAATACCTGGTACCACTGCCAGAGCCGCCACCTTCCACATACACAGGCATTAGGCCTTTTTTGGTGTTATCATCAAAAACTTTCTGGTATTGAGCAGCAGTCAGTCCGTGCTTAGCTACCCAGTTCCCAACAATACTGTCAGTAAACACCGGGCAATACACATGATCATCAGAAACAGCTACCATTTCTGGTTTGTAGTAAGGAAGCGAAGTGTTTTCATTGAACTTTTTCTGATAGTCGGCAGAGGCTGTACCCGGGTAAACCAGCCATTTGGTAAACGAACCGTTGGGCACCCACACTCCCGCATATCTTCTGGCGGCTGCTGAGCCATAAATAGTGCAGGTTTTAAGCAGGAGGTTGTTCTTCCTGGCGTTGTCATTTTCTTTATTAAAAGCCGCTTCGCTAATGTCATGCCGGGCCACCCAAGAGTTATAACTAATTTTTTCGAAAACAGCTGCAAATATTGCGTTAGAGGCCGTTCCTGTAGCCGATATCAAAACCGGTACATATCCTTTTTGAGACCATGTATTAAAAAAAGCCTGGTATTGAGCAGCGTTGATGCCGTGTGTGGCTACATAAGCTGGGCCGTTTCTTTTCACCCATACCGCTGCATAGCTTGGGTTGGAAGAACCTCCGTAAACGCTCAGAGAGATCATCCGGTATCCTTTTTGAGATAAATTGTTGAAGTGGGCCTGGTGCTGGCTGGAGCTTACACCGTGATAGGCGGAAAAAGTTGCCATCGTATGTGTTTTTAAGGTTATAAAAAGAAGAATAAATAAGGCAAAAGAAAATCTGTTTGTTCAGAAGTGCTTTTAGCAAAAATAGCCTTTGCTGGTGCCTGTTACAATCGCTAATTAACGGTATGAAAAAAGCCGCTTAAAAAAGCGGCCTTGATATCTTGATACAGCAGGATGTGCTTATTTCGCAGCTTCATATTTTTCAGCCACCTTATCCCAGTTTACTACATTCCAGAAGGCCTTCAGGTAATCAGGTCTTTTGTTCTGATATTTCAGGTAGTATGCATGTTCCCAAACATCCACGCCTAATACAGGGGTTCCTTTTACCTCTGCAACATCCATTAAGGGATTGTCCTGGTTAGGTGTAGAAGTTACTTCCAGCTTACCGTCTTTCACAATAAGCCATGCCCAGCCACTGCCAAAACGGGTAGCGCCTGCGGTATTTAATTTTTCCTTTAAAG
The DNA here is from genome assembly GCA_035326385.1 of Niabella sp. Taxonomy (GTDB): domain Bacteria; phylum Bacteroidota; class Bacteroidia; order Chitinophagales; family Chitinophagaceae; genus Niabella. The sequence continues at coordinate 5,331 of DAOLFI010000122.1, read as the reverse complement.
CGTCTAAAGAACCAAATGTTTCGTCAATTGCCGCGGCTAAATCGCCTGATGGAGCTGTGGCACCTCCGGGGGTTAGCACATCCCAAAAAAATGTATGGTTCCAGTGACCACCACCGTTATTGCGTACGGCAGGGGAGATGCTGCCCGCATTTTTAACAAGCTCTTCCAAAGATTTCTCTGCATGCTCTGTTCCGTCAATTGCCTTATTCAGGTTATCCACGTAGGCCTGGTGGTGCCTGTCGTGATGTATTTCCATTGTTTGTGCGTCAATATGTGGTTCCAATGCCTCTTTAGCATAAGGAAGAGGCGATAATGTAAAAGCCATAATTACTTCAAGTTTTTATAATGATTAAATAATATGATATAACTATTACAAATTTAATTGCTTATAGTTTTTCAATCTTGTATTTAAATACAAAAATTCAGCCAATAAAGAAACTTCAGAGCCATCCATTGCTCACTTTATATTAATTTCTATGTAAGATATATTGCAGGTTATTTCGGCAATTTGCAGGATTTTTCATTTTATTATACTAAATTTAACATATTCTTAAACTACAATCTGCAAAACATGAAGAAAAACCAATTTGTATTCCTCTGCCTTGTCTTTATTCTTTTACCTGTTTCAATGTTTGCACAACAACGGCAGGTGACAGGCTTTGTGAAAAGCACACAGGATGAACCTGTATCCAACGCCACTATTAAGCAGGCGGGAACCAATAGTGTGTCCGTTGCAAAGGAAGACGGATCCTTTTCTATTCAGGTTACCGGCACCAATGTAACCCTGGAGATTTCAGCCATCAACTTCACCACCTCACAGGTTTATGTAGGCGCACAAAGTACTGTTGATATTGTGCTGTCCAAAGACGGTGGAGCTATATTGGATGAAGTTGTGGTTACCGCCCTTGGCGTAACCAGGAAACAAAAATCGCTGGGGTATGCCACGCAGGTTGTGAGCGGGGATAATTTAACTTTTGCAAAGGAACAGAATGTGCTGGGCTCTTTAGCCGGTAAAGTAGCAGGTGTACAGGTTACCGGATCCTCTGGTGCCAACCTGGGAGGTACACAAAAAATCAAATTACGCGGCGTAAATTCAATCGGCGGCGGCGGACAGCCTTTGATCGTTATAGACGGAACACCTATTTCAAACAGCAACTTCAGCGGCAGTAATGCAAACGGAGTGGACCTCGGTAATTTAGGACAGGATATCAATAACGAAGACATCGAAAGCATCAATGTGCTGAAAGGACCTGCCGCATCTGCATTATACGGCTTACGCGGACAATATGGTGTACTGATGATAACCACTAAAAAGGGCAGCCGGTCCAGGAAGGCCACCATCTCTTTAAACAGCGCTTACTCAACTGAACGCGTAGGCAATTTTATGCCCTTGCAGGATATTTACGGAGTGGGCAATAATCAAACTTTTTTAAAGCTGGCAGACGGAGAGTTATATGTGAATGGCAATGATGAAAGCTGGGGTCCTAAAATGGACGGCACCCCGGTACGCATGTTTTACAGCTTTTACCCGCAGGACCCTGAATACGGGAAGGCCACCCCGTTTTTACCACAACCCAATAATATTAAAGACTTTTTTGAGAACGGATATACTTTAAATAACGGGGTTGCTGTAACCAGCGGCGGTGAAAATACCACCTATAAGCTAAGCTATAATAATACCTATATTAAAGGTACTTACCCCAATACCTTCCTGAAAAGAAATAACCTGGGCTTAAGCGCCAGCCTCAAAGCAACGGAGAAGCTTACAATAGGAACCAATGTTAATTATGCCAATAATGAGGCACGCAGGCCAGTTCAGGGATACCAGGGGTCCTTCACCGGGGCAGTGCAATGGTTTCAGCGGAATATTGATATCAACAGGCTAAGAAATTATAAGTATGATGACGGAACCATTTTAAACTGGAACGTAAACCCTAATACTACTTCTGAGCTTATAGTAAATAACAGGCCAAGCGACTGGAACAATCCTTACTTTGACGCTTATGAAAATTTAAACTCAGATCAGCGCGACAGGTTTTTCGGAGATATAAATGTGCGATATGAATTATTGCCCGGATTACGCGTAAGCGGATTTGTACGTGGAGATTTATATACCCAGCAGCTTTGGAGCAGAACCGCAGTAGGAGGCAGATCAGATGCAGGTTACAGCGAAGGCAAATATCAGAACAAAGAAGTGAATTACGAGTTAATGGCAGAGTACACTAAAAAATGGGATGATTTTTCTTTCAACGGAACAATAGGCGGAAATATATTGAAAACCGATTATTCCTATCTATCCGGTAATACCGTTGGCGGACTGTCAAGTCCGGGATGGTATAGCCTAGAAGCCTCCATTAACAGGCCGGTAGTGAATCAATATCATTTAAAGAAAATGGTAAGAAGCGTTTACGGTATGGTGTCCTTAGGATTTAAGGATCTTTTATTTATTGATGCCGCGCTCAGAAACGATATATCTTCTGCATTGCCGGCAAGCAATAACTCTTATGTTTATCCGTCTGTTTCAGGAAGCTTTATATTCAGCGATGTGCTTAAAGCGCCGGTATTATCTTTTGGTAAGCTAAGAGTAAGCTATGCAAGGGCCGGCTCAGACCTCAGTCCTTATCAAATAAGCGATATATATGTACCCGGCTCTATATATAATGCGGCTTCCGGCCCTGTCAACACTATGACATTACCCGGTACGTTAAGGAACCCCTATATCAAACCATCATACGCCAATTCGTTCGAAGCGGGCACCGAGCTTAAGTTTCTTAAAAACCGTTTAGGTTTAGATGTTACCTACTACAGGCAGGTTAACGTAAATCAGATATTACCATTGCAGGTATCACCCGCAAGCGGATTTTCCAATGCTGTTATCAATGCCGGGAAAATTTCCAATAAAGGGGTAGAGATATCTTTATCCGGGGCTCCTGTTCAAACAAACGCTTTCCAGTGGAACACTGTCATCAACCTGGCACGTAACAAAAGCATGGTGGATGAGCTGCACCCTGATGTAAAAGCATATCAGTTGGATCTGAATACTTACTCCAGTCAGACTATTTACCTGTTTTCAAACGAAGGCGAAGCGTTTGGATCTTTAATAGGACCAGGATATAAGCGCGATCCGGCAACCGGCAAAATACTGCTGGATGCCAGCAACATGCCCGTTCAGGAACTGAACAAAAATTTTGGTTCTGTGGTACCCGAATTTACAGGTGGCTTCCTGAACAGCTTTAAAATATTCCAGTTCGATTTGAACGCTATGATTGATTTTCAAAAGGGAGGCAAGTTCTTCAGCTGGTCTAAAATGCTGGCCGTAAAATCGGGACAGGCTGATGTTACAGCATTTTTGAATGACAAAGGAAAGAATGTGCGCGATCCGTTAGCAGATGGCGGTGGGTATAAAATAGAAGGTATTTCACAAACTACGGGGGAAGCCGTTACTGCTTATGTAGATGCCAGAACCTATTTTAGAAATAATATCGGTACCAGGATATATGAAGAATGGCTGTACGATGCCTCATTCATAAAGCTGAGAGAAGTAAGCCTTGGCTATAATTTTTCTGTTAATGTTTTAAAGAATACGCCTTTCAAGGCAGCAAGGCTGGCTTTAATAGCAAGAAATCCTTTAATGATCTGGCAAAAAGCGCCTAAAGGTTTAGATCCCTCTGAGCTGTCATCGGGCAGCGCTTCCATAAGCTGGATAGAGAAGGGAGAATTGCAAACAGTTCGCTCTTATGGTATCAACCTGAATCTTACTTTCTAAAAACCACCAAATAAAATGATTATGTATAATTATAAAACATTCCTCTTAATAGGTATAATTGCACTTGCGGGATGTAAAAAATTTGACAGTTCGTACTATGTTGATCCCAACAACCCTGCAAAAGCATCGGGTACGCAACTGATTGCCAACGCAGCACTTTTTTTACCCAGCATCAGCTCAAGTGTTTATGGCGTGCATTATCCGCAATATCTTTCCCTTACCCAGTTTACGGATAACAGCAGGTATGTAGCCACCAATCTTTCATTCTCCAGCTGGTATACCGGACCGCTCATGAATTTAGAAAAAGTGCTTAGCAACCAGTTAGACGCAAACGAAGGTCCGGTAGAAAATCAAATAGCTGTGGCAAAGATCTTAAAAGCTTATTTTATATGGTTTGTTACAGACAGGTGGGGAGATGTGCCGTATACCGAGGCGTGGAAAGCTGCTGACAATTTCACTCCCAAGTACGACAAGCAGCAGGATATTTATAACAGTATGTTTACTTTATTGGATGAAGCCAACAGCGCCTTTATTTTAACCAATGGAAATATCAGAAATGATATTGTTTATAATGGTGATGTAAATAAATGGAAAAGATTTGGCAATACCATTCACATGCTGATGGCGTTAAGATTGTCCAAAGTAGATCCCAATAAAGGGAAAGCTGAATTTGAAAAAGCACTGGCCAATGGTATTATGGCTGCCAACAGCGATAACTTCTTTTTCCAGCATTTAGCAGAACAGCCTATGGAAAACTTCTGGTACAACTCGTTCACAAGGTTAGGACGCCAATGGTACGCGCTTAGTAAGCCGCTGGTTGACTATATGAAACCTTTGAATGATCCCAGGCTGCCGGTTTTCGGAGATAAAAACCAGGCGGGCGAATATGCAGGGCTTGAGTATGGCAAAGAAGTGGGAAGCTCTGACGACATCCCCCTTATTTCTTTATTAGGCACTAAGCTGAGGCAACAAAATTCTCCAGTGTACCTGGTAACATATCCGCAGGCTTTATTTGCAAAAGCTGAGGCCGCTAAATTAGGCTGGATAAGCGGTGGTGATTCCGAAGCAGAAAATAATTACAAAGAAGCTATCAAGCAGTCTGTTATTATGTGGACGGGGTCCGATGCCGGTTACAGCGCATTGATTGCACAGCCTTCTGTTGTATATAATCCTGCTGATGCTATCCGCCAGATTGCTTATCAGCGCTGGGTGCATTTGTTTTTAAACGGATATGAGGGCTGGGCAGAATGGCGGAGAACCGGCTTCCCTTTATTAACAGCACCGGCAGGCGCCAACGGCGGCCAGATTCCCAGGCGGGAAGGCTACCCCACAGCTGAAGCAAATATCAATAAAGCCAATTATGATGCAGCAGTAGCGGCTTTCCCTTATGGCGGAACCGATGGCCTGAATGCAAGGGTTTGGTGGGATAAGCCATAAGCAGCGTAAAAACTTTATACCAGGGGGCTGACCAAAAAGTATTGTCAGCCTGAGCTTGTCGATGGCTTAACTCCTTGATTGTCTATATTTCGTCAGGCTCAATATGACAATCAAGGAGCCTTTTTGGT
>DAOLFI010000121.1:0-7820 GCA_035326385.1 Niabella sp. | reverse complement strand
CTTTATACTGTTCGCGTTTGCTTTTATAACCACCCTAAGTGCCTGTAAAAAATTTCTGGACAAAAAGCAAAATACATCACTCGTAACCCCTCAAACGGTTGCTGATTTACAGGCTTTACTGGACGATGCTGACAGAACAATGAACACGGGAGTAAGCCCTTCTTTTGGTGAAGCCTCCTCTGACGATCTTTTTGTTCCCGAAAATACGCTTAATACACTTTTAGGCTGGACCCAATACGCGTACAGATGGCAACCTTATGCTTATCGTTTTCCAAATGACTGGTCTCAAGCCTACATTCCCATATATAATACCAATTATTGCCTCGAAATGTTACTAAAAAATGAACGCTCAGCAGCCAATACCAGCGAATGGGATAATGTTTATGGTAGTGCACTATTTTACCGGGCATATTATTTCCTTCAACTGAATTGGATATATGCAAAAGCATACGATGAAGCTACCGCAAGCTCAGACCCTGGTATTGTATTGCGGCTGACTTCAGATTTTAATGTTCCATCTGAAAGGGCCAGCGTAGAGAACTGTTATAAGAAAATAATCGAAGATGTAATGGAAGCCTCCTACCGCCTGCCCGCTTACGCACGTCATGTTTTCCGTCCATCTAAAGCCGCTGCATATGGTCTTTTAGCACGTACTTATCTATCCATGCGAAAATATGATAGCGCGTACAAATACGCAGATCTATGTTTGGGAATTAAGAATGAACTGATGAACTATAATGGAGATGAAGAAATAGGAACTATTACAGCAAACAATCCTTTTAAGCGTTTTAATAAAGAAACAATCTTTTATGCTGAGATGGGAACTGATGGTCTCTTTTCACTCATTGCGCCGGCCAGATCGCGGGCTGATACTGTATTCTACGAAAGTTACGAAGATACTGATCTAAGGAAAAAGGCCTTCTTCCTGTTAGCTTCTGGCTACTATCGCTTTAAAGGGAGCTATTCACAAAGTACTATTCCGTTTACAGGGATTGCTACAGACGAAATATATCTTATCAGAGCAGAATGCAGTGCACGTAAAGGAGGAGAGGGAATAGACCAGGCTATTTCAGACATGAATAAATTACTAAGTCACAGATACACTATCTCTGGCTTTGTACCTCTTAACTATACGAATCCAGCATTATTATTGGACCGGATATTAGAAGAAAGGAGAAAAGAACTTTTTTTCAGGGGCATTCGCTGGTCTGATATAAAACGCTTAAATAAGGAAGGAAGAAATATTATTTTAAGGAGAAAAGTTGGTAATGATATATATGAACTAAAACCTAACGCTAACTACTATGCATTACCTCTCCCAGCAGATATAATAGAACAGGCCGGTATTAAGCAGAACGAACCCTAAAGATAATTAGAATAAGCCGGTAATAAATAAATTACCGGCTTTTACATTCATAACGTTAACCCTATGGAATAATATTGCTGACAGTATTTGTTATAGGAGATGGTGTTCCTGATACATCCTGCTGAATGCTAGACACATAATGATTATTGGTACTGCTGTTTTTTGCAGGATTTATAATTACCTTGCTGGAGGGTTCATTCCCGTTGAGATAAAGAGACTGCTGCGCAGATTCCACCTCAATCGAAAAAGAACAAGCCGCATCATTGGAAACTTGTGTGCATGCATCTTCCGGGTTGACCTTCTGCCAATTACTTCTATCTGCTACATCATCCATTCCAAAATCCTCCTCCTGATATCTGAAGGTTAAAGAAACCGGATCAAGCAGTTTTTTATTACCAGATACATTCGATTTAAATGACACCAGTATTATTGATAATAAGATAGCTACTGCCGGTAAAGCAAATTTTAAAATTCGAATAGTTTTTATATTCATTCTACGGTCTTTTTTAATATCAAAAAAGATTCCCTTAAAAACTTTAGATTTGTTTAATTAATTATTGATGCGTTCTTTTGGAGAGGGTATGCCGTATTGCACTACAGCACACCCTTTCTTCGTAAATATCCCGCCCGGCCGGTATGGTTTCCGGAGGAGGGCCGCAACGGGTTGGAGAAATGATATAATGAAAAAAGCGGGTGCATATAATACCCTTTCAGGCTTTCCAAATATAGCCCGCTGCTATGCTGCAACCTATACCAAAAAAGGTACAGGTTAGTATTTTTTTCCCGGAAGATCTTCTTTTTTAACAATGCCATGCTCCAGGGCAAACATCACCAGGCCTACCATATTTTCAGCACCTGTTTTCAATAATAAATTATTACGGTACTTGTTTACCGTATTATTGGTGAGGCCCAGCAGAACGGCTATCTGCCTGCTTTTATATTGTTTGCATATAAGCACCAGAATTTCACGTTCATGGGCGGCAAAAAAATGAGGCGGCAGCAGTTTGTAAGGAGACGCCAGATAATTATGCTGTATCATATACAACAGCCTCTCATTGGTGGTTTCACAGAAAAAGGTCTGATCCCTTGTTACTGATTCAATGGCAGCTACAATAGTATCGGCGTCAGCGCTTTTAAACAGGTAGCCGTTCGCTCCCGCATTCATCATATTCAGAATTTGCTCATCATCTACATACTGTGTCCAGGCCAGTATTTTAATATCAGGATGTACAGCGCGTATAATTCCTATAGCGTCCACAGTATTGATACCCGGCATACGAATATCTGTTATAATAACATCAGGCTCCAGCTCGGTAGACAGCTGGATCAGCTCCTCCCCATTGCAGGCCTGGCCACATATTAGAATTCCTTCCCGGTGGGCAAGTGTCAGCTTAAGGCTTTCTATGCTGTAATATTGATCATCTGCTATTAAAACGCGTTTAGCAGCGTTATTTCTCATGTATTAAAAATATATTTTAGGTATTGTAAATAGGTTAAGGCAGCGGGATCCTGATAAGGAAAGACGGCCCTTCCTCAAAATGGCTTTCCAGCAGTCCGCCCAGCAACGATACGCGGTGCTGCAGGTTTTTAAGCCCCCGTCCTTCGCTATCCTGCAACTTGTGAGGGTTTAGCCCATTGCCATTATCTGCATAATGAAAATAAAGCATATTACTTTCCTGCTTAAAAGTAATAAATGCCACAGAAGCTCCGGAATGCCTGATGGTATTATTCACCAACTCCAGCAATATCCTGTAAAGGCTAATGGTTACCAGGGGTGAAGGCTCCCGGGTAAGGCCGTACCTGAACTGGAAATAAAGCTGTACTGCAAGATTATATTGCGAAATAAACTGCTCTATACTTTTCTTTAACCCAGCTTCTATAATCCGCTGGTCATCCATATTTTTAGAAATTTCACTGATACGGCCTATAACGATCTTTAATGTATCTCTTGCTGCATGGGCAAGCTCCTGCGGGTTGCCACGGTTATCGGCCAGTGACTCTACCTGTCTGTACACCATGTTTAGCAACGGTCCCAGTTCATCATGAAGGTCATTGGCAATGCGCAGGCGTTCGTTCTTTAATCCTTCCAGTTCTTCGGTACAAACCTGCTGGCGCTTTATAAAATAACGGCGCTGTGCCCTGAAAACCATCAGGCCTAAAAAAATAAATATAGCGCCCAGGCCTATACTGGTAAAGAGCGCCGTAAAAAATATTGAATTCTCAGTGGTATACATAATATAGCAAACAGAAATAACAGGTTAACCAGCAGATTGATAACTGAAAAGATGATCGGCAGATAATGAAAAAAAGGCGTCTGTAGGCTTTGAGCAAAAAATAAAAAACACTCTGTTGTTATGGTATAAGTGTAAAGTATTACAAAGCCGAAACAAATGAGTGATATGGCATCCCTGTATAAATAATCTATCGCACCCGAGAGCCACTGTGAGATAAAACAGATATTTATTAAAACAATCACTGTCGAACTAATAATAACAGCGTAGGAACAAAACGCTGAAAAGCTGCCACGTAGCAGCCATTCTGTAAGAAAAAGGAGGACTGAAAAGGTAGCAACGGCATAAAAAAATGAAACCCCCAGTATCTTTTGTTTCCACCTGTTAAGCTGATATGCAATTAAAACAGGAGATATCATTGCGAATATATTATAGCTGACAGCATTGTTTCCATAGCGGTAAATGATACAGATGCTTATTACTTCGCTGATTAAACCCAGGGTTAGCCAGCAGATAAACGGGTAAAATGCAGGTTGGATACGTTTATAACGTACCCAACCCACAACAGCAGGTATCCCTACAAATAAGCTTACCAGGGCATTGATGATGAACAAAACTCCGTCAGTTTTTAAGGTTCATTCAATGGGCTGGATAGCGGGCACAATGGCGGACACCTGTTGGCATTTTCTGCTAAACCTCCCTCTCCTCCATCATCAGTTATTGTCACAGGCAGAATATCTGCATTGTCTTTATCTGCAGCAACCACTATGGCATGCAGTTTCAGGTCCTCATCCATCCCATAATAAATACGCAGAGCTGTACATCCAGGCTGGGCCAGAATACTGTCTATAACAGCCCTGTCAAAGGTTTCACTTAAAGGTAGTAAATTTTTGTTTTGATGCGCAGGCAGTAATACTGCTTCGCGATTAGAACGGTAACGACTGGTCATAGCGGCGGCTTCGTCCAGTGTGATAAAGTGTAGCATAAAAATAGGTTTGTTGAAACAGCAAATAAGCACTTTTAATATTGCTGTCCTATACCAAAAATGGTATATACCTCTACGTTTTAGAAAGTCTGCATTCTATATATCTGCGTTTCTAAAAAATCAATGTCTCAAACTGCTCCATCTCATTATCAAACATCACCAGCCTTGCAGCATAACCTGGTTTTATATAGCCTATCCTTTCATCCATTTTTATAGCTTTTGCTACGCGACTGGTGGCCATTTCCACGGCTTCCCATACAGGTACCTGCAAATGTATTATGGCATTTCTTATAGCATCTACCATAGATATGGCAGCGCCGCCAAGATTACCATTGCCATCGCGATAAAAACCATCCATCAGCGTAATACTCAGGTTTTCCCAACGAAACTCCTGTTTTTTTCTTCCCAAAAATGAGGCGTCAGACAATAATATAAGCTTATCTCCTTTTTGCCTGTAAGCTACTCTTGCCGCTGCGTAATGGCAATGGCCGCCGTCTAAAATAAGAGGAGCATACACATTGTTATTGTCAAATGTGGCACCTACCAGGCCGCATTCCCTGTGTCCCATCTGCGTCATGGCATTATATAAATGCGTAACCAGCGTAATCCCTTTTGAAAAATAATATTGCGCCTCGTCATAATTAATATTGCTATGCCCTATGGAAATATTAATACCGCTATCCAGCAATAGCTGCAGCTGTTGCTCTGTAAAACATTCAGGAGCTATAGTAATTATTTTAATAATATCGCGGCCGGCTGTTATTATGGTTTGCAGCTCCTCATCATCAGGTTTTCTTATAATATGCGCTGGATGCGCACCGCGCTTTTCAACATTGATAAAGGGGCCTTCCAAGTGCATGCCCAATACACCCGGCTGTTTTTGCCGAAATGTCTTTACCGCTTCAATAGCTTTTAGTATAGTTTCAAAATCAGAAGAAATAAGCGTGGGAACTATAAAGCCGGTACCATGATCAAGACTGGCCTGGTACATATCGTCCAGCGCTGCTTCCGAAACTTCTTTGGAGAAATACAGATTGTAGCCACCATTAGGCTGAATATCTATAAAAGCCGGGGCAATATTTTTGCCTTCTGCATCATATATTGCGGCACTGGCAGGAACCTCATCCACGAGCCCAATTACCTTACTGTTATCAATAAGCAGCACTTTGTCATGTACAATATCATCGCCGGTATATATAACCGAATTAATAACCGCTGTTAACATAGCTGCAAAAGTAATATAACGAGATCAATGCTATTTAGGTTTTAGTGGTTGTATAACATTTTGAAAATTGTATATCTCGCTCTGGCCCTAAGTTGATACTGGTGGCAAAAAATGTCCCCCTTGGGAGGAGGCCATTCCGATCCTGTTCAACATTTAATCCATTCTAAATGGGAAAATTACCCTATCCGCAGTAAAGTCGCAGCCACCATTCCAGCCGTTTCAGTCCTTAACCGCGTACTGCCTAATGTAACCGGTTTATAACCCTTTTCTAAAGCCATGGTAACTTCTTCCTGTGTAAAATCGCCTTCCGGTCCAATTAAAATAATGGAGGATGCGGACTGGTATTGTAATGACTGTTTATCCGTTTCTATACAATGCGCAATATATTTATTAGTCACAGCCTGAAAAGTTTCCGTATGTATAAAATCATCAAATGTAACAGGAGCCTGCAATTGCAATAGCCAAGTCTGCTGACTTTGCAGCATGGCGCTTAGCAGGATGTTTTGTAAACGCTCTTCCTTAAACTTTTGCTTTTCGGTTCTTTTGGTAATTAAAGGTATTACCCTGCTTACACCTAATTCCGCAGCTTTTTCTAAAAACCATTCAAAGCGGGCAGCATTTTTGGTAAGGCCTATAGCGATGGTTACTTCAGGGCCTGCTTTTGGTTGAGGTTCTTTAAAATCAATTCTTACCTCACAATGCTTTTTATGATCGTTAGTTATAACGGCGGTAAGAAGATGCCCATTACCATCTGTCAGGTGCATGGCATCCCCGGTTTTCATACGCAGCACCTGTATAGCATGGCGCGAATTATCTTCATCCAGCACTATGCTGCTTTGGCCGGGATTAAAATTCTTTATGTAGAAGTATGGTAACAAGCTATTTTATCTTATGGTAGCGTAATAATGACAGGCCCCCTTGGCATTTGCCCCGTCTATCCGGATCTACACATTATTTATCCGAAAATAAAGTGAAAGCAAAAACCATGAACTATGCTCTATAAACCAGCTTAAAACGGTGCTTCATCCAGCTCGTCATTGCTCATATTATTCATTTTGCTTTGCGCCTGGAATAACCTTGCCCCGCCGCCATCTGCATCGTCATTCACAGGGCGCCAGGTTCCGCCTCCCAAACCAATGGCATTATAAGGGTCATCGTCCCAGGTAATGAATTTTTGTATATGCAGCAATGCTTTCAGCTTAATGGTTTCCAGGGAACCGTTACGGTGCTTGGCAATTTTAACTTCCGTTAACCCTTTCTGGTCCTCCCCTTCAGCATTGGTGTTCATATCGTAATAATCGGGACGATAGAGGAACATTACCATATCGGCGTCCTGCTCAATTGCACCCGATTCCCGAAGATCGCTCAGTTGCGGCACACGGCTGCCATCTTTGGTGCCTCTTGTTTCTACCGCACGGCTTAACTGCGACAGTGCAATGATGGGTATATTCAGCTCCTTTGCCAAACCTTTTAAGTTCCGGCTAATGGTGCTGATCTCCTGCTCCCGGTTACCGTTGCGGTTATCACCGGTTCCGCTCATCAGCTGCAGATAATCGATGATCACCATGCCAATGTTATGCTTATTCTTCAGCTTGCGGCATTTGGCACGCAGCTCAAATATATTCAGCGCTGCCGTATCATCAATAAACAAAGGGGCCTGTGACAAACGCTGGATACCTTTCGTGTACAGCTGCTTCATTTCATGCTCTTCCATTTTACCACGGGCAATTTTTTCCAACATGATCTCGCTTTCGGCAGCAAGCACCCGCTGTACCAGCTGCGCTGCGCTCATCTCCAGGGAAAAGAAAGCCACCGGTGTTGGTTTTGCCGGGTTCATAATGGCATTACGCGCCAGGTTTAATGCAAAAGCCGTTTTACCTACTGCCGGCCTTGCTGCCAGGATAATAAGGTCGCTGTTCTGCCAGCCATAGGTAACTTTATCCAGAGGCTTAAAGCCGCTGGGCACACCGGTTACATCCTCATTGCGGTGACGCAGATCTTCAATGCGCTTAA
>DAOLFI010000120.1:0-7843 GCA_035326385.1 Niabella sp. | reverse complement strand
CCACCAGATTACCGCCGGCATAAGAGGCGTTGGTAAATGTTACGATAGCATCAGGCTCGATAGTTACAGTTTTTCCTGCGGGCCATTGAATGCCACTTGCCGTATGCGTACCGGCAGCAAAAGTATAACCTTCGGACTGCCATCCGTTTTGGGCATAAGAAAAGAAATACATATTGAGAATGCTGAGCAAAAGAGCAATTTTTTTCATCTGAAAAAATGTTTAAGGGCTTTAGTAAAAAGGGTTTAGTGCTTAAGCAGTGCGAAACTATACAGGGGAAAGAAGGGGTATAAATGGTATTCGATGAACCGGCTGTTTTATTAGCCGGGCTCCTTATTTTTTTCGATGAGGTATTTTAGCTTTTTCTCAAAATGATGTGTATGCCAGTATTCCCGGGCATTTATGCGTTGAAGTTGTTTACACTCAAACTATAATGGAAATTTTATGTCAGGCTGAGGCATAAGTAAATGAAGAAATTAAGTTCATTGAAATGACAAGCAGCGTTGTCAGGCAATCCCGATAGCAATCGGGATGACGAAACCGCGCGTGATGGATTATTAATGTCCTTCATCTTTCGATAGCTATAGGAACAGGACGACATTGATTTCATTTATCTTAAACTACTTGTCATTAAGAGCTTGCCAAAGCCTTTTCTACGGTTAACAGTTCGTAACGAAAGCAGGACGGTTAAGCTTGTAATATCAATGGCGACTGATCTTAAATTAGCAAATTTCAAATCTGATATTTTTCCTTACCTTTGCAGCCTTAAATTCAGGACTTGTAAGGCTTTGTTTATAAAGTGTTGTAATTCAGTGATTTAAGAAATAGTAAACGTTTATAATTCAATCAAGAATAATCATGGCAGATTTAAAATTTCAAAGAAACTTTGGTATTGCCGCTCACATTGATGCCGGTAAAACCACTACAACTGAACGTATTTTACGTTACACAGGTATGATTCACCGTATTGGTGAGGTACACGATGGTGGCGCTACTACAGACTGGATGGAGCAGGAAAAAGAGCGTGGTATTACCATTACCTCTGCTGCGGTAAGCTGTAAATGGCAATTTCCTACTGATAAGGGAAAGGCTGTTGCAGGTACTACTAAAGAATATTCTTTTAATATTATCGATACTCCGGGTCACGTTGACTTTACCGTGGAGGTAGAGCGTTCTATGCGCGTATTGGATGGTTTGATTGCCCTGTTTTCTGCGGTAGATGGGGTAGAGCCTCAGTCTGAAACAGTATGGCGCCAGGCTAACCGTTACAAAGTTCCGCGTATCGGTTTCGTAAATAAAATGGACCGCCAGGGTGCTGACTTCCTGAACGTGGTAAAGCAGGTGCGCGAAATGCTGGGTTCAAAAGCAGTGCCTTTGCAATTACCCATTGGTGCTGAAGATAACTTCCAGGGAGTGGTAGACCTGATCCGTATGAAAGGTATTATCTGGCATGTGGAAACAGAAGGAATGACTTTTGATGAGATTGATATTCCCGCTGATATGGTAGCAGAGGCTGAAGAGTGGCGCGCTGCGCTGGTAGAAGCAGTTGCTGAATATGATGATGCTTTGATGGAAAAATTCTTTGACAATCCTGACACCATTTCTGAAGAAGAAATTCATGAGGCCATCCGAAAAGCTACTATCGACCTTAGCATCGTACCTATGATGTGCGGTTCTTCATTTAAGAATAAAGGAGTACAAACTGCTCTTGACGCCGTTTGCCGTTACCTGCCTTCCCCGGTTGATGTTGAAGCGATTGAAGGAACAGATCCTAACGATACTGAAAAGAAATTAATACGTAAGCCTGATGCAAAAGAACCTTTTGCAGCTTTGGCTTTCAAGATCATGACCGACCCATTTGTAGGCCGCCTGGCGTTCTTCCGTTGTTACAGCGGACATTTAGATGCCGGCTCTTATGTATTGAACGTGCGCAGTGGTAAAAAAGAGCGTATCAGCCGTATCATGAAAATGTTTGCCAATAAACAAAACCCCATTGATTTTATTGAAGCAGGCGATATTGGTGCAGCAGTTGGTTTTAAAGAAATTAAAACAGGTGATACCCTTTGTGATGAGAACCATCCGATCACACTGGAAAACATGTTCATCCCTGAGCCTGTAATTTCTGTAGCGGTAGAGCCTAAAACTCAGGCAGACGTTGATAAAATGGGTATGGCTATTGCAAAGCTGGTGGAAGAAGATCCTACATTACGTGTAAAAACTGATGAAGATACAGGGCAAACCATCCTGAGCGGTATGGGTGAACTTCACTTAGAGATTATTGTAGACCGTATGCGCCGCGAGTTTAAAGTAGAAGTAAACCAGGGCGCACCGCAGGTGGCTTATAAAGAAGCGTTCAATACAACTATCGAGCACAGGGAAACTTTGAAAAAGCAAACCGGTGGTCGTGGTAAGTTTGCTGATATCCAGTTCAGCCTGGGCCCTGTTGATGAAGACTGGAAGAAAGAAAATCCTGATAAGAGCTACCAGTTTGTAAACGATATTTTTGGTGGTGCTATTCCTCGTGAATTTGTACCTGCTATCCAGAAAGGTTTCGAGTCTGCAATGACAAGCGGTGTGCTGGCTAACTATCCTGTTGATAATATGAAGATCCGTGTATTTGACGGTAGCTTCCACCCTGTGGATTCTGATTCCATGTCTTTCGAGCTTTGCGCGAAGCAAGGTTTCCGTGAGGCTGGCAGAAAGGCTAAGCCGATCCTGTTAGAGCCGATCATGAAAGTGGAAGTATTAACTCCTGAGCAATACATGGGTGATGTAACCGGTGACCTGAACCGTCGTCGTGGTATGATGGAAGGTATGGATACCCGTGCAGGTGTGCAGGTGATTAAAGCTAAAGTTCCGTTGAGTGAAATGTTTGGCTATGTAACTCAATTGCGTTCTTTATCTTCTGGCCGTGCATCTTCTACCATGGAGTTCTCACATTACGCTCCGGCTCCCAACAATATAGCCGAAGAAGTGATCGCAAAAGCAAAAGGCAAAGTAACAGCTTAGTGAATAGTAAGTAGTGAATAGTGAATGGTGAGCAGGAGTGTTACTGAATAATAAAATTAAACCCCGGTGATGAGCCGGGGTTTTTTGTGTATGGAAATAATAGGTGTGGAAATGTTGGGATGTTAAGCCATAAACAGTATTCGTTAAGTAAAAGGGGAACTAAGTTAAGTGCCTGTTTTAAACCATTTGCGGGCAGCTCATTTTTGTGGTATTAAAATAAAAACGATGAAAAAATTAACTTTTAAACCCTTTGCTGCCCTGGCATTAACAGTATCATTGATTGCCTGCCAGAAGAATGAATTAATCAAAACATCCGGTAAGGAATTCGATCTTGATTTATTTGAGGAAAATATTAAAAAGGCGCTGGCTGATAAAACAATCGGCTTTAGCTACAGTATTTCGCAAAACGGAGTTCAAAAACGAAAAGGTGCTGACGGCGCTGCTGTAGCCTCCTGGGATAGCCGTTCCGGTGCTGAGATAGCCCATGCGCCTGTTAAGAGGCAGGATCTGGCAAGCTGCAGTAAAACTTATACTGCCCTTACGGTAATGCGGCTTTTACAGGAAAAAAAACTGACACACAAGGAGCTGCTGATTGACTACCTGCCCTCATTCTGGAAAAAACCAGCCTGGAGCTTCAACGAAATTACGCTGGGTATGCTTATGAATCATACGTCAGGTTTGATTGACGGATGGTTAGACTATAGTGCCCTAAAGCAAAAAACAGAAGGCGGTGGGATCTTTCTTCATGGCGGCTATAAATATGTGAATGCAAACTATGCTTTTTTAAGGGTTGCGATTGCTTATTTAAGTCATGAATCCGATCTTAAAAAACTGGAGAATACCTATCTGAAGAATCCATCCAATGCAAGTGAGAAAGCACTGGAAACTGCTATTAATGATTATTATATTGAACAGGTGAATCAGAAAGTATTTGCAAAATGTGGTATCCCCTATACGTATCCGAAGCCGGACGGTGAAATGAACCCTACAATGAATTATAATTTTAATACAAAGGACCCTGGTTGGAATAAAGGAGATATGACACTGCATGCAGGCAGCGCTGGCTGAAGGCTTTCTTCAGAAGAGCAGAATAAAATTCTGGCGCATTTGAAATATACAACGAATATCCTGAATGAGACCTGGAAAAAGAGGATGAATGATAGTTTATATGGCTGGAGTGGAACTCAAAAGCTTGCAGGAGGAACAGCTTATTACCATGGCGGATATTTTGAAGATAAATATGGTCCTAACGATGCGCCAACGCCTAAAGGAAGGGGGTGTTATACCGTGCATATTGTTTTTGGCAATAATGTTGAAGCTGCTGTGCAGTCAAACTCACTGGGAGGACTCAGTACTAATATGGAAGGTATCGTAATTCCTGCTTTTAACAATGCATGGGTTGAAAAATAAACCGTACCCAAGTATCCTGCAAAATAAACCCGGAAAGGTAAACAGAGCCTTTCGGGGTTTTGTTATATTGATATACAAGCGTTTTGAATTATCCGGACATCCTGTGCGGAGCCTTTAAGAAATGCAGGATGTTCAAATTAACAGTGCCGTAGTGAAGCAATATATTCTGATACAGCAAAAATGCAACAGCCAGGCAGCCGGCAGCACCTGCAGTTAACGAAAGGGCGGCCTTACTTAACGGATGTGTTTATTTATACCGGTTAATGAGAAAGCCGGTTCGGTTAAGCGAGACTGTTCTTACCTTAACCGGGTATTAAATGCAATAAATAGTAACAGAGATTTGCACATAAGGGGTGCTGTTTTGCATTTTCCGGGTTATTATTTATCTTAAACTATTTTTATGTGTGCTGCCAACCTTTCAAAGAAAAACCTGATACAACGTATCCATGAGCTGGAGACAGAAAACCTGGCGCTTCGCGCTGGTATAACCCGCCATGACAATGCTGGTAAAGCAGTTAGCGCTCCTCCCGAAGTAGCACCTTTATTTGATAAGGCCCAGGAAGTAGTGCAGGAATATTTCCGGAATCTTAAAATGGATCCTTCCCGGGGAACAATTGAGATTGATGAACAGCGTTATGTGCTGGTAAGGGCATCCGCACTCTCAAAAGATTTTTTAGAAACGGTTCTTAAACTGTATGCAGACCGGGGCAGGGAACAGGCAATGGACATCGGGAAAAATTTCCTGTTTGATATTGCTCATGCCATTGGTATGAATGATGCGAGGAGCTTTCATAATAAAATGAAGCTTAGCGATCCCGTTGCACGGTTATCGGCAGGTCCTGTCCATTTTGCTTTTTCCGGCTGGGCTTATGTGGATATATCCCCGGAAAGCCGGTTAAGCCCGGATGAAAACTTCTTTCTGCTCTACCATCATCCTTACTCTTTTGAAGCAGATTCCTGGTTAAAGGATAATAAAAAAGCCGATACAACTGTTTGTATTATGAATGCAGGCTACTCCTCCGGGTGGTGTGAAGAAAGTTTTGGCATTTCACTAACTGCGGTGGAAGTATCCTGCGTGGCCAAAGGGGATGACCGTTGTACTTTTATCATGTCGCCGCCTGAAAAAATTGAAACCCACCTGAACCGTTATTTTGCCAGTAACAAAAAACAAAAGAACCGGGAAAAAACATATACCATACCTACTTTTTTTGACAGAAAAAGAGTTGAAGAAGAGCTGGAACGTTCACGGTTAATGGCTGAAGCATCAGCAAAACTAAAATCAGACTTTATTGCAACGGTGAGCCATGAGTTGCGAACCCCGTTAAATGCTATATTAGGCTTCTCCAACCTGCTACGCAAAACAAAGCTGAACCTTCAGCAAAAAGAGTATCTCGACATCATCACGCATTCGGGAAATAACTTATTATCCATTATCAATGATGTGCTGGATCTTTCCAGGATGGATGCAGGCGGGTTTACCATTGATACAGTACCTTTTCACCTGGGCCAGTTAGTTGACTCTGTAAAAGTTATGTTTGATAGCTTATCCGTTGAAAAAAACATATCCTTTCAAAAGAACATGAGCGATGATTGTAATGTCATGGTAATGGGAGATCCTGTGCGCCTTTCTCAAATTTTAATAAATCTTATCGGAAACGCATTTAAGTTTACTGAAAAGGGAGCTATTACCTTAACCTGCAAAACCAGGAAAGCTGCTGCCGGAACAATGTCTTTTGAATTCGGGATAACAGATACAGGTATAGGCATACCCGCTGCCAAACTGAACCTGATTTTTGAAAGGTTTAGCCAGGTGGAAACAGATTTTACACGTAAGTATGAAGGTTCGGGGCTGGGGCTTGCTATTACAAAAAGGCTTGTAGAGTTACAGGGAGGAAGGATTTCGGTAAAGAGTAAACTGGGGAAAGGCTCATTCTTTTCCCTTTCGTTGCCTTACCGAAAGTATATAGAAAGCGCAGATACAAAGGCTGTGCAACAAATGCAGTCCGTTTCTTTCCCTGCATCTGTCAGGCACATTTTATTAGCAGAAGATAATATACTAAATCAAAAGCTTACCAGTGCTGTTTTAAAGAATAAAAAATGTAAGGTAACCATTGCCAGTAATGGTGCAGAAGCCATAGTGCTCCTGGAAAAAGATCGGTATGATATGATCCTTATGGATATTCAGATGCCTGTACTGAACGGATATGAAGTAACTCATCATGTACGCCGGGTGATGAAAATGGATACGCCTATTATAGCGATGACCGCACATGTGCTTCCCGGAGAAAAAGTAAAATGCCTGAAAGCAGGTATGAATGATTATTTATCAAAACCATTTAACGAAGAGGAGCTGGTGCATAAAATAGTACGGCTTGCAGCAAACAACACGTCCGCAAAACAGCCAAAGATAAAAGCCAGGGGCCGTATACTTGATTTAACATTACTGGCCAGGCAAACAAAAAACAATCACTTGCTGATAAATGATATGATCAGCACACTAAGCAAGGAATTGCCCGTATTGATGAGCCGGCTTTCATCAGCTATTAATAACGGAGATAACGATAGGATATACAAAGCTGCCCATAACCTCCGGGGCGCGGTTTCCCTCTTTGGTTTGCCGGACCGGATTAGTAAAGATTTAATATTGTTAGAAAAGAATGCTCATGAAAAGAAAAAGCTGTCTCATCTGGTAAAGCTTTATAAGCAAATTGAGCCTTTGCTCCTGAAAGCTAAGAATGAAGCAGCGCTCCTTTCTGCGAATTTTTGATCAGCACATTTTTACATTGTTCCAATGCCTGTGCTGCCTGCATGCCGGTTCCATTTAATTATTCTTATAACAAAAAAATATTGCACGAACTTTTAAAGTTCATGCAATATTGAAATGTGAGAGAAGCCTGGATTCTGATATAGAAAATGCTGCCTCCGAATATTTTTGTAACGTTTACCGCCAGGCGTTATCATAGGCCTTACCTGTTACTGCCATTGGATCACCAATATCGGTTTTGAGAGAATTGGTATGCCATGCTATCTGCACATTGTTGGGGAAATGCATTATAACAGTGTAAATACCACGATCTTCACCATCGTACCAATGGCCGTTCTTCCAGTAGTAATCGCCCCTTTCGCCGGGAATCCAGTCATCGAAGCCCATCAACAGATCTTTCATCGCACGCAATGTAAGGGACGAAACATATTTCCCGGCCTCGGCTGTCAGCAGCACCTGCGCCATTTCCGGGGAGCTGATGAACCAGCCGCCTGCACCGGCATCCTTGTAAGTAGTATAAACCATGATACCCGGAAGCAATGGTTTGGAATAGTTATAATACATCGTCATCTGGCGGTCTGGTGCAGCTTCGGTGATGGTACCGTTGGCGTTCCAGGGGCCGATGTTAATCTTCTGCCAGTCAGGCAGCCCGGCTACTTTAA
>DAOLFI010000119.1:0-7848 GCA_035326385.1 Niabella sp. | reverse complement strand
GCTTTTATAAATAATTTTAACATAAGGGCCTGTATTTAACCAGTTTAACAAAGCACAAAATATCAATACTCCATATATAAACAACAAATACTTTACTTTAGCGCAACTATTATGACAGCATGATCCTGAAAGAACAATTACTGCCTTTTTCCGGCAAAAGGAAACAACCTCATATTCTCGTAATCGGGGATATCATGGCCGACAGGTATGTTTGGGGGAGCGCCAGCCGTATTTCTCCCGAAGCACCGGTACCTGTGGTCAGTGTAAAAAACGAGACCATTACCCTGGGTGGAGCGGCCAATGTTGCTCAGAACCTTTATAAGCTCAACGCCAGAGTTTCTATATGCGGTGTTACCGGCAAAGACCCGGTTGCAGGCACCATCCTGGCACAGTTGAAAAAAGAAAATATAGATGCAACTGCTGTTGTGGCCGATTCTTCAAGACCCAGCACTTTAAAGACCCGCATTATGGCTGGTACACACCAGCTGCTGCGTGTAGACAGGGAAACTACAGCCGATATTTCCGGGAACATCGAAGCTCAGCTTCTTAAAAAGCTCAAAACCAAAATCGGTAAAGCAGATATGGTGATGCTTTCTGACTATAATAAGGGACTGCTTACCCAAAGCTTCACCCAAAAGCTGATAGCGCTTTGCAATCAGGCAGGTAAAAAGGTAATGATAGATCCCAAAGGCCTGCATTATGAAAAATATACCGGCGCCTGGCTGATAAAACCCAATAAGCGGGAACTGGCAGAAGCTACTGTTACAGAGAAGATAGAAACCGCATCCCAGCTGATCAGCGCCGCGCATAAGCTCCTGAAAAAAACAAAAACCCAATACCTTGTTGTAACAAGATCGGAAGAAGGTATTTCACTGGTTTCGAAAAAAACGGAGCAGCATTTTTCTGTAAAAGCCAAAGAAGTGTTTGATGTAACCGGGGCCGGCGATACCGTTTTTGCCTGCCTGGGATATTTTATTGCATCGGGTATTGATTTACCTGTGGCCTGCGAGCTGGCCAACTATGCAGCAGCTATTGCTGTAAGTAAAGTAGGCAGCGTAGCCGTAACTCTTGATGAAATCATATCCATAATAGATACGCATGAGTAGCAGCATTGAAAATAATATAAGGAGCAGGATCATGTCTTTGGAAGCAGCGGCTGCTTTACGTGCTCAATGGAAACAACAGGGAAAAAAGGTAGTATTCACTAACGGGGTTTTTGATATTCTGCATGCAGGCCATGTGCAATCGCTTATAAATGCCCGTAACAATGGAGACTGTCTGATTGTTGGGCTGAATGCTGACGCATCGGTAAAAAGACTGAAAGGGGAAAGTCGCCCTATCATTGCTGAAGCAGACAGGGCCCTGCTTTTAGCCGCTTTATCTTTTGTAGATGTGGTTGTACTTTTTGAAGAAGATACGCCCATAAAGCTGATCAAAGCTTTACTGCCGGATGTTTTAGTAAAATCTGCCGATTATAATATTGGCAACATCGTTGGTGCTAAAGAAGTAATAGATAACGGCGGCGAAGTAAAAATAATGCCTTTTGTGGAGGGGCTTTCCACTACGGGTATTATTGATAAAATAGTTCATGGTTCATAGTTAATGGTTTATTGCAGGCTGAAAGCAAAAGGCAAAAAGCTGGAAGCCAATTTCAGGACATTCACAGACATTTTATATTTAACATTCAATATTTTATATTCCCCCATTGCATTCTCCTAAAAAAATATTAGTCATCCGTTTCAGCTCGCTGGGCGATGTCATTTATACCACTCCTGTAGTGCGGTGCCTGAAACAGCAGCTGCCGGGAGCTATCATACATTTCATCACCAAACCGCAGTTCAAATATATTTACGAGGGTAATCCGTACTTAGATAAGCTTTTACTCCTGAAAAAATCGCTCAACGAAACGATTGCCGAAATAAAGAGCGAAAAATATGATTGCATTATTGATCTGCACAGTAATTTAAGAACACGTATTATAAAACTGCGAACAGGCATCAGGTCTTATACCTATAATAAACAAACGATCCGAAAATGGCTGAGCCTGAAACTCCGGAAACAGCTGGTACCGCCAGTGCACCTGGTGGACAGGTATTTAAAAGCTGCCGCCCCGCTTGGAATTGTAAACGACAATAAGCCCATTGATTATTTCATAAGGAAAGAATACCAGCTATCTCATTTATTGCCCGCTTCTCACCAACAGGGTTATATAGGATTCATTATAGGTGCTGCACACTTTACCAAGCGCATGCCCAATGAAAAGATCATTTCGGTTTGCAGACAGCTCAACCTTCCCGTGGTACTGCTTGGAGGCGCCGATGTACAGCAGAACGGGGCATTCGTAGCCGCCGAAACAGGCGATAAAGTATATAATGCCTGTGGCGCAACTAGCCTGGACGAGTCGGTTTTTTTAGTGTCAAAAGCCAGCGCTATTATTGGTTTTGATACCGGCCTCACGCATATTGCAGAAGCTTTTAACAAACCCATTGCCTCAATATGGGGCAGCACGGTACCGGAACTATTAGGCGTTCAGCCTTATAAAATTGACCGGTCACTAATAGCAGGTGTTCACATCAGCTGCAGGCCCTGCTCCAAATACGGACTGCCCAAATGTCCTAAAGGCCATTTTAAATGTATGTACGAAATAAACGAAAGCCAGATCATCAGCTTTTGTAACCAGCCAATGTAAGATGTACGATATAAAAGCCGGAAGCTAAATGCCGAAGGCAGAAAGCTTGAAGGCGCACACAAAGGTAACCAGCAACCTGTAACCAACCACATATCTCCGGACTTCCTGACTTTCCGACCTCGGACTTCTGACTTCTGACTTCCGACTTCCCTACTCTACACCTCCTCATAATTCAGATCCTTATGAAATGTTTCTTTAGAAGTTATAACAGCTAAAGTGCACAATATAAATACAATGATGCAGGTATAAATGCCGCCGTTTACATATCCTACCCCAGGTAAGCTCCTTAAAAACTGGAACAGCATGAACATTAGCGGAACCGTGCCACGCACCATATTAGGAATGGTAGTAGCAGCTGTAGCTCTCAGATTGGTACCAAACTGCTCAGCTCCTATGGTTACAAAAATAGCCCAGAAGCCAGACCCAAAGCCCAGCGCAGCACACAGCGCATACATCAGCGCAGCGCTGCCATTCCATTGCACTGTAAAGTATAGCACTATAAACACAGCTGTGATAGCGTAAAAAACATATAAAGCCCGTTTCCGGCTCTTCATCCACTGGCTTACGAAGCCGATAGAAACATCACCTACGGCTAATCCGGCATAAGCAAACATAATAGCCTTGCCAGGATCTATTTCTTCAGCAATTCCAAAGGCTTTTCCAAACTCGTTGCTAAAGGTTACCAGTATGCCTATTACCAGCCACGTAGGCACACCAATTAATATGCTTTGAATATACCTTGTAAGCCGGCTCCGGTCAAAAATCAGCATAAATATATTACCCCGGCTCACTGCTTTTTCTTTCATATTCTTAAACATGCCCGACTCCAGTACAGATACCCGAAGCAGCAGCAGCACAAGCCCTAACCCACCACCGATAAAATAGCAGGTGCGCCAATGAAAATTTTCTTTGACAAAAAAAGCGGCTACGGCTCCGGTTATGCCAAAACCAGCCACAATAGAGGTTCCGATACCGCGTTTTTCTTTAGGTAGCAGCTCTGCCACCAAGGTAATACCCGCTCCCAGCTCGCCTGCCAGGCCAATACCGGCAAAAAAGCGTATCCATTTGTATTGCTCTACGGTTTGTACAAAACCATTGGCAATATTACCCAGGGAGTATAGGAGTATCGACCCGAAAAGCACACTGCTCCTTCCCTTTTTGTCGCCCACAATCCCCCATATAATACCGCCCAGCATCAGCCCAAACATTTGCCACGACAGGATGCTTTCCCCATCGGTAGTGATCTGCGAAGCAGTAAGTCCCATATCTTTTAAGCTAGGAATACGAATGATCCCGAAAAGCAGGAGATCATAAATATCCACAAAATAACCCAGTGCTGCTACTATAACTGTAGCACTAAGAAGAGAAGCGTTTTTCCTGTTCGTATGCATTCGTTAGTTTTTTTTAAGTTGACAGAGGGCGGAGAACAGATGACCGGAATAGCCATGTAGTATAAAATTCCTGTACTCAAATAATCAATAGGCAATGCTTGTATAACAAAAAACTAAAAGCTTTAAGCCTTATGCCTTCGGCCTTTAGCTTTTAAACATTGAACTTTAAACCTTTTCAACTCCGTCAACTATCATCTGTTAATAAAATACTCTACCGCCAGCCTGTACCCATCAAGTCCCAGTCCACAGATAGTACCTGCAGCTTTGGCGCTTACATGCGATAGTCTTCTAAATTCCTCCCTTGCATGAACATTGCTGATATGCACTTCTACCACCGGCGTTTTAATAGCCGCAATACAATCACCAATAGCAACAGAAGTATGGGTATATGCAGCAGGGTTTAAAATAATTCCGTCCACTTCATTAGCCAGTTCCTGTAACGCGTTCACCAGTTCTCCCTCCACATTGCTTTGGTAGTATTCGAATAAAATACCGGGATATTTGGCTTTCAGCTTTTCAAGAAAGCTCTCAAAACTGTCAGCACCATAAATACCAGGCTCTCTCTGTCCCAATAAATTTAGATTAGGCCCGTTAATAATGGCTATTTTCATCTGTTTATTTTTTATTATTTTTTAATAATCAACAGGGACTAAATATATAATAAAACACTGAACTATTAAATATCGGGCTATTTAAAAAATAATAACCCCGAACTGGACGAGAAATACCCCTATGAGCTATTTCTCTTTTCTCTGTGGTATAAATAAAAATATCACGGGCTTCAGGAAACTGATCATATCCCAGAACCAACGGTTCGTATCATATTGCCTGTCCCCGCATTCAATAGTGCAGGCATGATAGGAATATTTTTTAAAAATCCCTAAAGGATATATCTTTCTCAAAAACAACAAGATCTTATAAGCATATACATGTCCCAAAACTTCTACAATAAAAGAGTTCATGCCTACTTTTATTATCTGTCCATACTCCTTTTCATACGCCTCTAAAACAAGGAAGCACAGTGTTTCCACGTCTCTGAAGCTTTTATGGACCAGGTTCCGCAAAGCATAATTAGCATGTAAACTAATAATATGCGGCCTGAGCCTGACTTTTAAAATCTCTTCACCAATAATAAAACTCTTATCCAACTAAAACTTTTAATGCTACTAAAACTTTTAATGCTACTAAATTACAGTTTCTTTCCGGTTAGGAATTTTCCTGTTCGCTCTGAATACATAAATATTTTTGAAATCGATGCTTGGCGTCTACGCCGCACATACTTATACTGTCGCCTCCAGGCAACGATAAAAAATAAAAATGTTATACGTCTTCCGTTAAAGTCAGGTTTATGAACGAAAATTTTCATGTAGGTTTGCTGCGTGCTGCAACATTTATCTATAAGCAACTATGCCATCATTGATGAACTGGAAATAGATTTTTCTAGGGGCATGAACATTATTACCGGGGAAACAGGTGCCGGTAAATCTATCATTATCGGAGCTTTAAATTTAATATTAGGCGAAAGAGCCGACACATCAGCCCTGGTAAATAAAGAAAAAAAATGCGTAATAGAAGGCACTTTTAATGCCGAAGGGAAAAAGCTGGTCAACAATTTTCTTATAGAAAATGATCTGGACGAACAGCCTCAATTGGTGATCAGGCGCGAAATTGCCACATCGGGCAAGAGCCGTGCTTTTATCAATGATACGCCGGTAAACCTTACCCAATTGCATAGCCTGAGTGAACTGTTGGTAGACCTGCACCGGCAATTTGATACGCTTTCCTTAAACGATAGCAGCTTCCAGGTAAATGTGATTGATGCTTTGGCCGATACACAGCAAGCCGTTTCAGCCTACAGATCGGTTTATGCAAAATGGAAGCAAAGCCTGAAAAGCCTGTCCGACCTGAAGGAGCAACAGCAGCAATTTGAAAAAGAAAGCGACTATAACAGGTTCCAGTTTGAAGAGCTGGCAGCATTAGCCCTTAAAGAGAACGAGCTGGAAGATATAGAGGCAGAACTAAAAATACTTTCAAACGCAGAAGGTATCAAAAGCACGCTCAACAGGGTTTATGAAGAACTATCTGAAAGCGAACAACCTATCACTCAACAATTAAAAAGTCTGGTGCAGCTTTTAAATGGCTATAGCAGCTATCACAAAGACCTGCCTGCTATTACAGAAAGGCTGCATAGCGCACAAATTGAGCTCAGCGATGTTGCCTCTGACCTTGAACGTTTAAACAACAACATCAGCTATGATGCTGAAAAAATAGACGGGCTGAATGAGCGTATGTCTGCCGGTTACAGGCTGCAGAAAAAGCATGGCGTTCAATCCACCAATGAATTACTGGAGATACAGCAGCAACTGGAAGAAAAATTACAGGCCGTTCTGAATATTGGCGACCAGGTTGCCGAACTCGAAAAACAGATGTCGGCATTAGAAAAAGAAGTATCAGCTACCGGCGAAAAAATATCGGTATCCAGGAAAAAACAAATCCCGGCTTTTGAAAAACAGGTAAACCAGATGCTGGCCCAGGTAGGTATGCCTAACGCCTCTATAAAAGTGTCCCTTTCACCGCAGGCCCCAGCCGAAACAGGTATAGATAAAATTGAGTTTTTATTTGATGCCAATAAAAGCAAACAGTTCAAGCCGGTAAGCAAGGTAGCCAGCGGCGGTGAGCTAAGCCGTTTAATGCTATGCATTAAAAGTCTCGTAGCTGAAAAAATGGATATGCCTACATTGATCTTTGATGAGATTGACACAGGTATTTCGGGAGAAGCAGCTAAACAGGTAGGCATTATTATGAAACAACTGGCAACCAACAGGCAGGTCATTTGCATCACCCACCAGCCGCAAATTGCCGGTAAAGCCGACGCCCATTTCTTTGTGTATAAAGAGCTGAAGGTCGAAAGAGTAAAAACAAATATCAGGCAGCTTAATAAGGAGGAGCGTATAACAACCATTGCCCAAATGCTGGGCGGCGAAAAGCCTACTGCCGCAGCATTGGAAAATGCCCGGGAAATGATTCAACATTAGTCAACGCTGATGAGCATAAAAATAATCATAACAATAGCTGTGGTGCCGCTGATGCTATTAGCCGGTTATTTTACTTTCATGTATTTTAATAACAGGTTAAGGTCCAGCAGCAGCACATTTTCAATGGTCGCTTATGCGTTGCTTTTGCTCCTGTCCATGGCGGCCATCTTTAGCGGTGGCTTAACCGGCATGGCAATGATGTACAATTATCTTACAGATTAATATTTCAGCTACATTGGCCCTTACTACCATATCTTACTTAAAATTGCTGAAGCAAACTAAGAAAAGCCTTATTGTTTTACTGGTGTTCTTTGCTGGTACTACCGCTCAGGCCCGGTCTGGACCAACAGATACATTACCGGCGAGCGACAGCATCGTTCCATTATCTCAGCAATACGAAAAGTTAAACAAAGATTTTGTTATAAGCAGTTTTAAAGACGGGATCAGCATCGTTCAAAAACCTCTTCGCTGGCAAAAGAAAGACTGGCTGAAATTCTCTGCAGTTATGGGCACGGTGGGCGCTACCATGATCTTCGATAAAAAGATCAAAAGTGTTGCCCTCCACAATCAAAATAATTTTTCAAATAGTATAGCCGGCATTGCAGAACCAATAGGCAGCCATTACGGTCTGTTTGTTTTTCCGCTTGTATATGCTACCGGCATGGCAAGCGGTAATAAACATATCCAAAGCATTGGTTTAAGAGGCAGCAAAGCTATGGCCATTTCATCAGCC
>DAOLFI010000942.1:0-1665 GCA_035326385.1 Niabella sp. | reverse complement strand
CTCAGCTGCAGCTTCTACATATTCTTTACGAACAATGGGTTTGGGCCGATAGCTGCGCACATGGTTACATTTTTCATAACCGGGAAATTCAAACTGCTGTATCTGTGCATTTTTGGTGATATCTATTAACACGGGGCCGGGACGTCCGCTGCGCGCGATATAGAAGGCTTTAGCTAACACGCCGGGTATTTCATTGGCATCAGTGATCTGATAATTCCATTTGGTTACAGGGGTTGTGATATTGATCACATCTGTTTCCTGGAAAGCATCAGTTCCCAGCAGATGTGCAAAAACCTGTCCGGTAATGCATACCAAAGGAGTAGAATCAATCTGAGCATCTGCCAAACCTGTTACAAGATTGGTTGCGCCAGGACCGCTTGTAGCAAACACTACTCCTGTTTTACCACTGGTACGGGCATAACCCTGACCGGCATGGATACCACCCTGCTCATGCCGAACAAGAACATGCTTCACTTTATCAGTATAATCGTACAACGCATCATAAATAGGCATGATAGCACCACCGGGATAACCAAAAATCACCTCAGTGTTTTCAGCCAGTAAACATTCAATTACTGCCTGACTGCCAGACATAGTTCCAGTTTTAGGTGCTTGCGTTTCAATTGCTTCTTTTTTTATTGCAAGAGTATTCATAACTCAATATTTTTTATTTTTAGAATTGTTCTTTTAAAGTTTAAACCCGATGCGTTCTCTTTGACTCCATTTTCTTTCTGCAGCTTTTTCGTCTAACAGATTCTCTAACGCATCATAAATCTGATTTAGTTGCACATCATGTCCACCGACTCGTTCTTTTAACTCTTTTAGCTGTTCTTTTAAATCACTTTGCTGTATCAATATTCGCCTTACCTCTACAAATGCCCGCACAATGGCTATATTCATCTGTATGGCTTTATCGCTATTTAAGACACCACTTAGCATAGCTACGCCCTGTTCGGTGAACGCGTAGGGTAGGTACCTTGTGCTTATCCTACTGTTTGAGGTCACAATTTGTGACCTTTGGACACTATGAATATCAACTACTTGTGTATAACCGGTCACAATTTGTGACCTTAAAGA
The DNA here is from genome assembly GCA_035326385.1 of Niabella sp. Classification (GTDB taxonomy): domain Bacteria; phylum Bacteroidota; class Bacteroidia; order Chitinophagales; family Chitinophagaceae; genus Niabella. Next base: position 588 of record DAOLFI010000942.1, on the reverse strand, counting down.
CTTCCACTCCTCAGTAGTAAGCCTAAACATAAAATCATCGGGGAAACGTTTTATATTCCTCTTTACAGCCTGGTTAAAAACTTTAGTCTCCACCTCATACAAAGCAGCCAAATCAAAGTCGAGCATTACCCGCTCACCTCTGATTTCATAAATCCTGTTTTGTATGGACTGTATAATTTGCAATTTCTAATTTGAAATTTGAGCATTAATCTTCATCTGTAACACAACCCTCCGAAGCATCTTTTACCAGTTTGGCATATTTGTATAGTACCCCATTCTTTGCTTTCAATTCAGGTTGTTTCCAATTTGCCTTGCGTTTTGCAATCTCCTCATCAGGTATTTTAAGTGTGAGCTTATTATTTACCGCATCTATTTCAATAATATCATCATCCTGAACAAAGCCTATCAGGCCACCTTCAAAAGCTTCCGGTGTCACGTGCCCTACCACAAATCCATGCGTACCACCACTAAAACGTCCGTCAGTAATAAGGGCTACAGACTTCCCTAATCCTGCACCAATAATAGCACCTGTAGGTTTCAGCATTTCGGGCATTCCAGGTGCACCCTTAGGTCCTTCATTTTTAATTA
>DAOLFI010000118.1:0-7913 GCA_035326385.1 Niabella sp. | reverse complement strand
GAGCACATTTTCCATGGGATGATCATAATCACAATCAAAGCTAAGCTCAATGCGCCCGATGGCCACCTGGTACTCCCACCGGATATATATAGCAGGAGCTTTTTCATTTAAACCGGCCACCCAGGCATTGGGTGACTGTACAGGCCTTTGTATACCGTTCCTTATATTTCCGGCACTAAAAAGATCAATTGCAGGTTCAATACGCATCGCAATATTTTTTCCGAGGGGCCGCCTTTGCGGACACCAGAACTCAAAAGATTCCACCCCAATGTCTTCCTTTGGATCCTGTTTGCCATAATTTGAAACAGCAGGGTTGGTACTGTTAAAAACGGAAAGCAGCCCGGTGATCCTGTAATCACTATACTGAAGCGCTACCTGATCATTTTTGAGGAAGCATATAAAAGCATAACAATATTCCGGAAAGCTTACGTCAAAATTTAAATCAAGCTGATGTTCTCCTTCTTTAAGGGAAAACTGCTGCTCATTAAGAATAATATCCGGGGTATGGTTAAATGCCTTTGAGCTTTTGCGCAGCTGAATCGTTAAAGTAGTAGACGAAAGCACTTTAACCCTTAATGAAACAGCAGGTGCCGGGCCGGGTGCTATGGGCAACATTTGTGCTGCAGCTTGTGTAATAGCATTCCAGTCGGAAGATGCAGGAATTTCAGACAACTTCAAGGAATCACCTTCAATAGATAATGCTTTTTGAACCAGGTCTTCTTCATCTTTCAGCACAATGCCGGGCAAATGCTGTCCTGATTTAAGCAGGCCCGTTTGCAGCTCCTGTAAATGATCTTTACCTGCCTCCCTGGGTAAAATATTATGTTTTTTACAAAGCGAAGCAGCAATGGCTACTGCCTGTGCACCATGCGCACAGGTGCCCATCACTCTTGCAGATGCAAATGCCACATGTGTAGCGCTGATGATCCTTCCGGCAATAAAAAGATTCTCAATATTCTTACTATAATAACAACGATAAGGAATACCATATACCCCCTTGCTATGCCATTGATTACAGCCGGGCTTTTCGCTAAAAATACCATCAGCAGGATGCAGATCGATGCTCCAGCCACCAAAAGCCACCACATCAGTAAAGGCAGTTTGCGCTATAATGTCCTGCTGTTTTAATATATAGTCACCTTCAAAACGCCGGCTCTCCCGCTTGCCCGGTATGGTTCCCATCCATTCCAGTGTCATGGTCTTTGCCTCGGGAAACTGCCCGGAGTTCTTAATATAATCCCATACGCCATAAACCACCTTCCACAATTCCCATTTAATCTTTTCAGTATCGTGCACCGTATCCAAACGGCCACCATATTCAATCCACCAAAGGTTACAGCCCTGGTCTTTTGATGAAAACTTCCGGTAACGCGGAATACTTGTAATATCTTTCAAAGCAAAAGAAGGCGGTACAAATTTTACAGGGTGGCCGACATCTTTTGTATAGAAGTACAAAGAATGCCCCAATAACGCTCCATATTCTTCAGAAGGCGCAAATTTTTCTCCAAACTCACTGGCAGACTCGGCCCCCATTCTAAAGGCCGCACCAGATAAAAATGCAATGATACCATCGCCGGAGGCATCACAGAATAAAGGCGACACAATATGGTACATGGTACTATTCTGGCTGCAATAGCCCCTTACAGACGTTATTTTATCCAGCTGCTTTTCTAAATCGTACACTGCCGTATTGAGCAAAAGTGTAATATTCTTTTCTTCATAAATTTTCTCCAGTAAAATAGCATCAAAGATCAGTGGGTTATTTTCTTCATTCCTGAATCCATTTTCAATCAGTATCTCATTAATAACACCACCCTCTCTTGCCCAGCGATTATTATTTCCCATGTGAGAGGTAGCGCCTAACACCCACAGGCGAATTTCGCTGGAAGCGTTACCTCCCAATACGGGCCTGTCCTGTACCAGCACTACTTTTACTCCCTGGCGCGCGGCTGTAACAGCACAGCAAACGCCGGCCATTCCACCACCTACAATTACCAGGTCTGCATTTAATTCAATGGTTCTGGCTACTCTCTTTTCTTCATACACTTCCTTAATCATACCTTTATTTAATAGTTATCTTTTTAATAGTTACCGGTCCCAAAAGACCGCTGCTTTGGTAAGGCTGTTCTTTATCTGCAGTATAAGGCTGCGAAAGATATACAGGCGGGCGATTTATCTTTTTCTGCATATCTGCTACCAACCTGTTGTTCCAGCTATTAGCCACTTTAACAGTTATGGTATTGACACCCGGCTCCAGGTAAGTGGTAATATCAATAGCCCAGGGCTTCGTCCACACAGTACCAGCTTCCTTATTATTAATTGAAACCGAAGCAATATCTGTCACCGGACCAAGATCAAGCAGGTAACCCGTTCCTTTATCCACATCCAGGTGAAAAGTATTGCTGTAGATGGCTGTACCCGAATAATATTTCACAGATACATCCTTATCCGATGTCCAATCAGTAAGTACCGGGAATATCTTTTTAAATGGATGTTCCGGGTCATTAAACTGAACGGTCCAGTTCGTATCCAGCCTGATAAGCGCTACAGGTGTGGGTAAGATCTCATTTTTGTACATACTATCACTAATAGCTTCGGCAAAAACAACAAATATGCTTTCCGACTCTTCCAACCACAATGGCACCTCTGTTCTTCCGTTACGCTGCCTGAAAGACGGCGCTTTGGCTATGCTGCCGGTTACTGCATTGAAGAAATAAGGGTGCTTACCGGCAATACGGAACGAAGCTGTGAAATGAGCTTTATTTTCGGTAGTATTGGTAATAAAGTACACATCATGATCTGCTCCTGTACGATGCTTGAATAAAACAGCTCCTGTTTTATCTACTCCAACAATTCCATTTCCGGCAACGCCGTATGGCAGGTGTTCTGCATTCAAAAGTTCCATATCCTTTTGCACACCATGTTTCTTCAGAACGGTTTCTAATGGCAACCCATCATACAGCCAGCCCTTACCATAAGGCCGAGCTTTTTGCTTTTTACCATCTAAATTACCCCAAAGCTCATTCACTAATTTTTTCAGCTCCAGGTCGCTCGCAGGAAAATTTTCTAAAGACGGGTTGCAGGAAGGTTTGGGCCCTATCACAATTAACCCCTGCTTTACCAGCTCCTGTATACGTGCAGCTATTTCAGGCCGCATCTCTTTTACCGGTGGCAATACCAATACTGCATAAGAAACACCGCTGCTTAACCGGAGCCGGTTATTGACCACGGTTGCAGTACGCAGCACCTCTGCATTAAGATGATCAAAATCGTACCCTGCAGGCAAAGCCGGGTGAAATGCGCTTTGCATGGATGGGGCATTCTCCCCAATATAATAAGCTATATCAGCATGAGGTGTCCCTGTTTTTAACAGCACTGCACTCCGGCGCATATAGTCTATAAAAGCACCGGATTGCTCAAACCAGGTATTATGCCTGTTGAATGGCGTTCCAAACCATGAGATAATCCCAGGTTTGCGCTCATCGGGCTGGTGAATGTACACATGCAGCACCATGTGATTTATGCCGCTGCTATAGGCCCAGTCACACCATTTCTTCAATGATGCGGGGCTTTGCAAAAAGTTACGATTGGCTGTAAACGCCTCTGTGTAAACAGTATTTTTACCATAAATATGTGCCGCACTTGCCGCCGCCCTGTTCTCAATATTATTTACAGGATCCCGGTTTTCCCATATTTCGCCGCTTACGGCATCTGCCCGGGATCCGTACAATAAAAATTCTGAGATAAAGCCCCAATGCCCGTAGTTTTCTGTCAAGAGCTGCAAGCCATTTTTATTACAAATGTCTTTCAACCCGCCTACATAGTCATTTGCTACTGATGTTGCGATCAGTTGCCGGAAGTCCCATAGAAACCGGTCAGAAGATGCAGCATCATTTACTACTTTACCGGATAAGACCGGCATGTAAGGCACAGGTGAATAGTGATATCGCTGTTCAAATTTCCGGGTAAAATCATCTGTCCAGTTTTGCGGGCCTGTTTCATAGCTGTCTGCAATTACGTATTTCAGAGCTTTCCTGTCCTGCGCCGGTGTACGTTTTAAAAATTCACCTACCATCCCTTCAAAAAAAGACTGAACATACTCCCGGTTCATCTTATCTACTTCAAAACCCAGGCTTCCAGGACCGCAGGGGTGGCATTGCGTCCCATTGGGCACCATACCAAAGCGCTGAATAACCCAGTCACCTCCAGGGGCATTCCACCTGAGACGGCCATTTTTGTCCATCCTATCCGTAAGATCAATCACCTGACCGGATTGAATATTCCGTACTTTATTTTCTGCCTGTGGCTTCCATACATACGCATCCCAGGGCACTTTTGTATAAGGACTGGTTTCCGATAGTTTCTTTCGCACATACCCCGCCAGCAGGTGCTCATCTGTAGCCTTTAGCTCACTGATGCGGATCTGCTGCTGGCCGGATAACGGTTTAAACAGCAGCCTGATACGGAGAAATTTCCCTTTGGTTCTTTTAAACGGGATTATAAGCGGATCAGCTTTCCCGGCTCCCTGGTGCCCGCGCTCTTCATTGTACTGCGCTATTTCACGATACTGTTTTCCATTAGCTGATACTGAAATCTTGCAGGCAAGTTGAAAACTGTAATCAAAAGGTTTGAGAACAATATTCTGTATGTAGCTGCCCTGCGTCAATTCAAGATCAATAGTTTGCCACTGGCCGGTTTCAACAGCTGCAAATGTGGAGTCGATACCATCTGAAAGATACCTGATATTTGAAATACTACTACTGTGCAGCATTTGCCTGCGATATGTATTATTTCTATCAGTGATTTTGGGAAAAGCAATAACACGCACATCCTGGAAATCAGCAGCTGTAAAATCAGGACCGGTCCTTAACCTGGCAGCTCTTGTATTAGGATAAGTGTTAATGGCAGGATAGGGTAATGTTATATCAACCAGTTTTCCGCCCTTCACTTCAATCTCGCTGCTGGTAATGTATCGCATGGACTCGCTGAGCTTTACCCATGGCCCGCCCGACTGCGACCAGCCCGGCCCGTTGAAAAAACCAATTTCAATATTGCAGCGATCCGCCTCTTTCACAGCCCACTGCAAAAGCTGCCACCATTCATCGCTCATAAATTTTACGGTTCCGGGCGGTGTATCGGTTTCTTTTCTCCTGTCATATATTTGGCCAATGAATGCCTTTCCAATTCCCACACGCTGCATAGCTTCCAGGTCTTTTGTGATTCCCTCTTTGCTCACATTATCATTCAACCAATACCAAAAGCAGCCTGGGCGGGTATCATCAGCCAGGTGTTTAAACTGCTCCTGCAGCATGGAAAAACTGCTCTGCGCAAACAGCTCATTTGCACCAAAAAATAACAGGAACAGTATTATTCTTTTCATAAAGTTTTAAACAGTTGTAGTACCAAGCGCTGCAATAGAACGTTTTACTTTTTTTGATGCTATCCATGGAATAATGGCCGCCAGCAAAACAATAAAGCCTACTATTGCCGTCATCCCTTTTCCTGAAGCAGTAAATAAGCTTAAAGCAAAAAGGATCAAAGCGGTTACCAGCAGGGAAAAGGCTATAATTTTAAGCCCGAACTGGTTTTGCTTTTTTACCAGCTTTAATTCTTCCTTATCAATTGCTGACCCATCGCTTTTACGTTTGCGCTCTAATTTGTTTTTGCGGTATGCTATATAATCTTCAGACTCCTGTATTTTTCGGCTTTGTATCCATTCATTAACCAGGAGCAGCAAAAATGGAATGCCTACGCCTACCATCATTTCCTCACCCCTGTTCAGTTTAAACCCGTTGATAGCGGGTAAGCCCATCTTAAAAAAAAGATTAACCAGTAATGTAAAAAGCGTGATCCGTATCGTTACAAAACCCGACAAACGTTTTGAGAATAAAGCCCATATGGGCGGCGCCAGCAGCGGGCCGGCAGTTACTGCGGCAACGGTGAGCACCACTTCAACCATTCCGCCCATATAAGGTACAATTAATGCAATTATGATCATAAGCAAGCCAAGCACCCATGATGACATACGAGCCACTTTCATTAATTTTTTTTCAGAAGCCCCGGGGTTAATACGGTTTTTATATACATCGTTAGTAAATACCGCCGAAACCACGTTTAATGTTGTATTGGCTGTTGCTGAGGTAGAAAAATACATCCCTGTAAGCATCAGGCCCATCAGCCCTGCAGGCAATACCATCTGGCATATTTTAAGATAGGCATTCTCTGTGTCAAGGCCCTGCAATGAAGGGTCAACCAGCTTATAGATCATGGGCGGCAGCATCCATATAACCGGGCTTACCAGGTATAAAGCTGCAAAAAGATAAGCTACTTTCCCGGCTGCCTTTGGGCTTTCAACACTTGTAAACCGCTGAACAAAAGTCCAGTTACCTCCTATATAAAAAATATGGTACACTGCAAATGCAAAAAGGAACCAGCCGGTATATTCACCATTCAGGGAATTAAAAAAACCATCAGGAGCATTATGGATAAAGCTCTGCCAACCACCTACCTTATCAAATGCCAGCGGAAGAATGATAAGTACCGCGGCCGTAAGCACTACAAACTGGAGAATATCGGTAACCATTACTGCCCAAAGACCACCTGTTGCAGTATAGGCTATCATCATAATCCCCAGCACTATTGTTGTTTCTGCTAGCGGCAGGTCAAGCGAGGTGCTTACCAGCTTTGCAACAGGGTAAAGCACTGCACCTTTAATAAATAAAGAAACCGCCATGAAAATATAGATGTACAGCCGCTGAACATTTTTACCTAACCGCTCCTGTATATATTCTGCAGCAGTAAGATTGCCGGTTTGTTTCCACTTAGGAGCAATGAACAGGGCCACCACAAGCGCACCCAACGCCATTGTCCACTGAATGGTTACAGAAACCCAGCCGTATTTATAAGCAATAGAACCCCAGGCAACAAAAGTTCCTGCAGAAAAAAAGCTCATAAAAAGAGATAAACCGCTGATAAACCAGGGCACGGCCTCTCCTCCTGCAAAAAAAGATTTTATATTAACCCCCGTCCGGGAAAATAATAACCCGATAGAAAGTATAAAGCACGAAAAAAAAATAATAACAAAAATATCTAACCCTGATTGCATGTTTCTAACTATATGATACGATTATTAAATCAAATAGATTTTGTCGTGGTGTCCCGATAGCTATCACGAACCACCCTTCGGCAAGCTCAGAGCAACAGACATTATTAGATTGACTTACCACTATATTACGATTATTTTACCAACCTTTGTTCTGTATAATAATACCGTTCGATTTGCTGATCTCAGATTGAGGGATGGGGTAGTAATATAATTTGTCATCCCATGTCCTTGTTTCTACAGTAAAAGGTGTGTACACAACACTGTTATTGGCAGTATTTTTCTTTATATCAACGCCGCTGAGCACGCCACCAATGGTTTGATCAGCTATCTTCCACCTTCTTACATCCCAAAACCGGTGCCCTTCAAAAGCAAGCTCTACCCGGCGCTCCTGCCTGATCGTATTCCTGAAATCATCTTTACTGCCAGGCACTGTGATGGCCTTTAATTTTAATGCGGCACGGGTTCTTACACTGTTAACAGCCGCAACAGCTGATGTTGTTAATGTTCCGCTTCCTGTGCCACCCGGGCCATAGAGCTCATTCATCGCTTCTGCATAGTTTAAATAAAACTCTGCCAGCCGCATATAAATCCATTGTTTGGTGCCCGTTTCTCCAAGTGTCAGATCTAAGTTCTCATTGATGTACTTCCTGAGATAATAACCCGTTTTTGACGCCCTGTCACGGGGTTTGCCATTTATGCCGCCTGTATATAGCTGCACAGTATCTTTTGTTTTTCCAAATAATGAACCGTTCATTACAATGGTCTTCCCTAAGCGGGGATCACGGTTGGCATAAGGATCGGCTGCATG
>DAOLFI010000117.1:0-7921 GCA_035326385.1 Niabella sp. | reverse complement strand
CTTTACCCGGCTCTATCTTAGAGGATTTTACCAACTATTTTTCAGTATTATGCCTCATAAAAAAAACCGCCTCTTTTTTAGGGCAGTTTTTTATCAATTCATTAAAGAAGAAATGGAATATTAATTTCTGTATTCAGGATTTATCAGCATCTGGATAGATTCGTTCAGCATATCGTTTTTCTTGGAAAGAAAAGTTTCCATTTTTTCTACGGGAAGTTTTAGCTGGTAAGTGCTGTTTGACGCTAATACTTTATCCATATTAGGGTTCAGCTTACCAAAATCTTCTATGCTCATATCAAGATACCTAACAATAGCTTTTGAATTATAACGGCCGCTGATGGTCTGAACTTTCAGATCCTGATGAGTGATTTCGTCCTTTACAGTAGTCATCATAGAAAGTGCCTGCGCCTTTGAAACCGTGGTAACGCCTCCTTCACCTTCCATAATATAGTGCGTGGCAATAAATTTCTTAACATGATTCCTGCTTTCTGCCGGTAAATGGTATTGCAGTTTCCAGAAATCACTACTTCCTGCCCTTGCTATAGCTGAATTAACCCTTCCCGGTCCGCAGTTGTAGGCAGCCACAACCAACAGCCAGTCTTCATAAATATCATACAGGTAATTAAGGTATTTTCCGGCGGCTTTGGTGCTCTTTAAATAATCCCTGCGTTCGTCAACACCACGTCCTACCCGCAAACCCAATTGTGTGGCTGTTGCCGGCATGAATTGCCAGGGCCCTACAGCACCTGCCCAGGATACTGCTGATGCCCTTAAATTGGACTCAATAACGGCCAGGTATTTTAACTGTTTGGGGATCTCGGCCTGGGTAAGCACATCATCCATCATATCAAAATAGGGTTTCCCCCAGGTTTGCAGTTCTTTTAAATGATCTGCATGCCTTTCTATATAATCCTGTACAAAACTTATAGCCTGTGGGTTCAGATGTTCTATACTGATACCTTTAAGTGCAATATTCTTTGTTGATGTATTAGCCGTCGTATTTTCAAAAAGGTTTTTAAAACCGGCTTTAGGGTCTGCTTTTTTTACAGCTTCGGTATTGCCTACAGACGGGGTTACAACCAGTGGATTTACTTGTGCAAATGAAAGAAAAGAAATTGAGGAAAATAAAATCACCATTCCGCAATGCTTCGCTACCTGTTTTTTATTGATCATTCTTTGTATAAATGGTTTTAAAAAAGGTCAATTTAAAAGTTAGGGTCTGGTTGGTCAATCCTGAATATTAAATAACGCCTGATTTTCTAAAATATTGTTACAAAAAGAAAGCAAAGGTAGCTCATTAAAGTGAGACGACATGAGTTGTAGCCCAAATGGCATTTGGTGTTCCGGATGGGTAAAAAGCGGCAGGGAGATGCCCGGAACACCGGTCAAATTTGCTATAACTGTATATATATCAGCAATATACATAGCAACCGGATCTTCCATTTTTTCTCCTATTTTAAAAGCAACGGAGGGCGAAGTGGGCAAGCAGAGGAAATCAAAGTCCTTGAAGATCAATGATAATTTATTTGTTAAAATTCTCCTTACTTTTTGCGCCTGCGTGAAATAAGCATCATAATAGCCGGAGCTTAATACAAAATTCCCCAGCATAATGCGGCGTTTTACCTCCCATCCAAAACCTTCCGAGCGGTTTTGTTTATAGAAAGCATCGAGGTCTGCTATATCATTTCCAGACCGGTAGCCGTATTTTACTCCATCATAACGGGATAAATTGGAGGCTGCCTCGGCAGTGGTAAGGATATAATAGGCAGGCACAATGTAATCCAGCAGGTCAAAATGAACTTCTGCTACCGTATGCCCCTGTTTTTTCCAGTCGTTGAGCTTATCGCTGACTGCTTTTGAAATTTCAGGATCCAGGCCCGGGTGGGAAAGTGCTTCGGGGAAGTAAGCAATTTTATATTTGTTGCCGCTTTTCAGCTCTTTTGAGTAGGCAGGAACGGGTTGGTGGGATACTGTACTGTCGAAATCATCGGCCCCGGCCATGACCTCTAAAAGGAGGGCAGCATCGTTTACATTAGAAGAAAAAATACCTATCTGGTCAAAAGACGAAGCATAGGCAATAAGTCCGTACCTTGAAATACGGCCATAAGTAGGTTTTAAGCCTACAATACCACAAAAATCCGCAGGCTGTCTTACAGAACCGCCGGTATCGCTTCCCAGAGATGCCATACAGAGGCCGGCCTGAACCGCTACTGCAGAACCGCCAGAGGAACCACCTGAAATACGGCTCTCATCTGCCGCATTTAAAACCTTGCCGTAAGCAGAATTTTCATTGGTTGACCCCATCGCAAATTCATCGCAATTAAGACGACCGATGATAATAGCGCCTTCTTCAATAAGCCGTTCTACTGCTGTGGCAGAAAAAATGGAGGTAAAGCCTTTTAAGATATATGAAGCTGCTGTTACAGAGTGATCCTTATGACATATAACGTCTTTAATACCAATAACCACACCGTGCAGCCTGCCTTTGGCTCCCTGGAAGGCGTCCAGTTCCTTTGCTCTTGCTATTGCTTCTTCAGCATATACTTCTACAAATGTATTAAGATGCTGCTTCTCCGTTATTTTTTCGAGATAATATTGAACCGTTGCTAAGCAGGAGGTATGCCCTTGCTCTAAATCTTTGTGATACCGGGCAATAGAAATAAAATCTGGCAAAAGGTTTGGCTTTTGTAAGTCTGTTAAAAATAAAGCGGGTTTATTCGGCTTTTTTAGGCTCGCTGGTTATAGTGTTAGCGCTTTCCTCAATTTCCCTTTTTACGTTGTCTTTAGCATCGTTAAATTCGCGTACGCCTTTACCCAGCCCTTTCATCAGTTCAGGAATTTTGCGGCCACCAAACAGAAGCAGTACAATTACCATGATAATAATTATTTCATTGGTACCCAAAGCGCCTAATAATTGAATTTGTGTCATAACTTTAAAAATTAGTTATCAAAGATACGGTAAGAATACAAATACAGAACCTCAAGAGTTTAAAATCCGTGTATGATTTTATGAGTATGTGGTATATTTTAACAAAAAATCCCGCCAGACAGGCAGGATTCTTATAATTATTTCGGGTATTTGCTTATGCTGCTGTTTCTTTAGCTTTTTTTGCAGAAACCGCCATACGTTTTTCACGGATACGGGCGCTTTTACCACTTCTTTCCCTTTGATAGAACAGTTTAGCCCTGCGAACCTGGCCAACTTTGTTTAATACAATAGAATCAATATTAGGAGAAGTGAAGGGGAACAGTCTTTCAACACCTATACCATCAGAAATTTTCCTGACAGTGAAAGTAGCAGTAGCTCCATTACCTTGTTTTTTTATAACATCACCTTTGAAGGACTGGATACGCTCTTTATTTCCTTCAATAATTTTATAGTTTACAGTAACATTATCACCTGCTTTAAAAGCCGGGAATTTCTTTGTCTGTGTCAATTGCTCGTGAACGAAAGCTATTGCGCTGCTCATAACTTAATTTTTTAAGGACTGCAAAGGTAAGGGGAATTTTCTAAAATTAAAACAATACCATAAAGTTTTTCTGGCCTACACTTCCGAAAGCATATCTACCGAGCTTTCTTCAACGCCTTCTTTCCGGGCGCGATATTTCACTATACCTTTTCCTGTAAGCAAAATAATAAGGGCCGTAAAAGCGCAAAAGGCCATTACAACACCCAGCGGGGTAGCAGTATTATTGTGAAAAAGGCTTACCATAGCAGAGGATAGGGTACCCGTAGCCATTTGAACACAGCCGATCAATGCAGAAGCACTGCCTGCATTTTTATCAAACGGGGCCAATGCAAGTGCCGAGGCATTGGGAAAAGTAAAGCCCTGGCAGGCAAGAAAAATGCTGCAAAGTACAATACTGCTTATCATACCCCACCAGTTATTCATAAAGCCAACTGCCAGCAGCAGGCCTGCGCAGCATTGGATAATAATGGCCCGGGGAATGATCTTTTCGCTGCTGGTAAACCGCAGTATTTGTGCGTTGATTTGTGTAGCAAGCACCAGGGAGCCGGCAACTATGGCAAATATCCAGCCGTAGGTTTTTTCGCTGGCTTTGAAAATTTCCATAAAAACATGGGGTGATCCGGCTACATAAGCATATAAACCGGCTGCCGTAAAAGCGCTGGTAAAAGTATATATAACAAACTGCGGCTGCTTAAAAACCTCTCCGAATTTTTGCAATATAAACTTTGGTGCAAGCGAATATTCCTCTGTGGGCTTCCGGCTTTCGGGCAACATATAAATACACAGGAGCAGCATGGTCAGCACAATAAACAGGAGAATAATAAAAACGTACCGCCAGCTGGTTGCGGCGGTAACATAGCCGCCAATGGTGGGCGCCAGCAGCGGGGACACGCCAATAACCAGCATAAGCAGTGAAAATACTCTGGCATTGTCTTTTACATCAAACATATCCCGCACCATAGCCCTTGATGCCACCATACCTGCGCACCCGCCCAAAGCCTGGAGAAATCTGAAAATAATGAGCATGGTAACAGATGTGGATAGGGCACATCCTAAAGAAGCTATGATGTACAGGGAAAGTCCAAAATACAAAGGCTTTTTTCTTCCGTATTTATCAAGCAGCGGGCCATACAGCAACTGTCCGGCAGAAATGCCTATAAAAAAGCTGGAAAGCGTTAATGAAATCTTGCTTACGTCTGTATCCAGGTCTTTCGCAATTTCGGGGAACCCGGGCAGGTACATATCTATCGAAAACGGGCCGATAGCAGCAAGAAGACCTAAAATGAATATTTTGAAAAAATTGTTATTGCCCTTCATTAATTTTTTTGAGTTTTAGGGCAAGCAAGTATAAGCTGTAAAACTAATGTAAATTTTTTTGAAACGGAACTGGTAGCATTGTAGCAGGGTGCAAACATTTTTTGTAAGGTTATATATGTCCGCTATGAGGGGAGGTGGTACAGGCCGGTCCAAAATAACTCCTCGGAGAGGGGACAACGTTCTTGTAAGAAGTTGAGTACTGGCAAAAAAATAATCAATGACCAATGCTCCTTTTTCATTTGCCGAAGGCTAAAAGCTTAAAGCCTTATACTTTCTGCTGTACATCTCTGAAAATTGAATATTGTAAAAAAACATCAGCCTGAAACAGGCGTGCACAGGCTAAGTTTGAGTACTAAGTACTAAATACTAAAATCTGCATTGCCAGGTAGCCTAAATTTGCAGCTAATATATAATGCGGTGCAGAAAATATTATTATTTATTTCTTTTTTCCTGTACGGGCAAAATGCTGTTTTTGCCCAGAACAGCTATGTAGATTCCCTGCTGACCCGGATAGCAGGGTACCAGGTGGCAGATGCTGATCCCTATTATGAGCAGGGTATGTTCCCGTCTCAAAGGATATATCTTTCCCGAAAAAGACCGGCTAAAGAAGATGATAATATATTTTTTACGGGACTGATTGTATGGACGCTGAAAACGATAAGGGAAGAGCTGTCTTTTGAAAACCGGCAAATAGTGGATGCGCTTTGTGAAAAGGCACAAAAGAATTATTCCAGGTACCGCAATAAAGACGGAGGACCTACCTATAATTTCTGGCAAACAAAACCATCAAAACATTTTCCCAACAGCGCCTATTTTTCCGCCAGGAAAAAATATATACTGCCTGACGATCTGGACGATACGTCTATCATTTATTTATCTGCTGATTTTGCCGATAGTTTAAAGGACGCTGTAAAAAAGCTGATTGCTGAAAATGCCAACAGCGCTAAGCGAACCATACGGAACACTTATAAAAAATATAAAAGCATACCGGCTTATTCTACCTGGTTCGGGAAAAACATGCCTGTAGATTTTGATATATGTGTGCAGGCCAACGGGCTGAGATTTGTGCTGGATAACAGGTTCCGGTTAGATAAGTACGACAGCGCTACCATCCACCTGGTTAACCGTATGGTAGCTTCGGGTAAGTACCTGAAACGTACGCCTTATAATGCGCCTCATTACCAGAAAGCAAGCATTATCCTGTATCACCTGGCGCGCCTGATTGCGGCTCATCCGCAACATAAAGAACTTTACGATTTAAAACCGGTACTGGTACAGGATATAAGAAACCAGCTGCAAAAAATAACTAACGGTATGGAAAAAGTGCTGCTTCAAACTTCCTTATTAAGGCTGGGAGAAAGAGGGGCGGAGCGTATCATTGTATCGCCGGAAGATATGGAAGGGTTCTATTTTTTTGTGGCTAATATGACATCTGTCTTCCCTAACCCGGTTAAAGGCCTGTTTGCTGCCAGCAGGAAAACGAACTTTTTCTACCATTCGCAGGCGTATTATCTTACATTATTGCTGGAGTATGAAATGCTGCGGCTGGGGAGCTAAATTTTGCCGAAAAGCAGCCTTGTCCCCCGGTAAATAAAAATAAATTTTGTTTGTTTGATAAATTTTATATAATTGCGGCTTATTGAGTATTAATATTTGTGAAGATGAGTAAACAGAAGTTCACATTGGAGTACCCCGTTCGCTGCTCCCCAACTATATTGTATGAGTTTTTAGCTACCTCTAACGGGTTGGGTGAGTGGTTTGCCGAGCACGTTGATGAGCGTGACGGTAAGTTTTATTTTGGCTGGAACGGGAGCTATGAAGAGGCTGAGGTTCTGGAAGAGGAAGAGGAAAAATTCATCCGTTTCCATTGGGTAGGAGCACCCAAGGAAGAATATTTTGAGTTCAGGATAGATAAATCTGAGATAACCAACCAGACCATCCTGGTAATTACTGATTTTGCTGAGAAAAAGGAGATCAAAGACCAGACCCAGCTTTGGGATTACCAGGTAAAAGACCTGTTTCACAGGTTAGGTAATTAGGGCTGTTCACAGTTGATTCGTTATCTTTCTATGCACTCTCTTTAAGAATTTCTGTTAAGAACCCAAACTGCTTCATCAGTATTTCAACAGCATTTTCAATATAGTTAATGTTTGTGTGGGCGGCTATTTTTACAAAAGGAGCTTCGGCCAGTATTTTTTCAAATTCTTTTTGTGTCATAGCAGTAACAGGCAGGTAAGATGTGCTGGTAACATCATGCACCCACTCATCCCCGTTGCAGCATATATGCAGGTTATTGTTTTGCAGTGAGGAGAAGGCCGCGGCTAATTTTGGGGCAGCCCACTGCTGCCAATGCCCTGAAATGTGCAGTGCCGTGCTAAAAAAACGCCCCCACCAGAACAAAGTGCGGATAGCAAAAATATTTCCTTTGATAAAGTGACGGGGATGATCCAATACGATCCAGGGCAAGCCCAGGTAATTTTCGCCCCTTGAAATTTTACTGCCGGACCTCAATACCTCGTCAGGTAACAGGGACGACTGTACCAAAGGCAGTTGCTCTTTATAAAGGTCTTCAAATACACTTTTTATATGCCCCAGGATTTCATTCTTTGTTAAAATCCATTCTGCATTGGTAACAAGCTTTATATGCTGCGGCGAAAGATGTATTTTTGCTGATTGCATCAGGTAAAGATATTATTACGAAGGTGAAGAAATTAGATAAACTAATCATAAAAGCTTTTATTGGCCCTTTTGTGGCCACTTTTTTCATTACCCTGTTTGTGCTCATCATGCAGTTTTTCTGGCTGTGGATAGACGATTTTGTGGGTAAGGGATTAGATGCAGGTACTATTTTAAAATTCATCTGGTTTCAAAGTGCGGTATTGATCCCCCTGGCGCTGCCGCTTTCGGTGCTGTTATCCTCACTTATGACATTTGGTAACCTGGGCGAAAGTTTTGAGCTGGTGGCTATTAAGTCGGCGGGTATTTCTTTAATGCGGTTTATGAGGTCTTTGTTTGTAGTGGCAGGTTTCATCAGCCTGGGCGCCTTTCTTTTCTCAAACTATGTAATACCGGTAGCCAACCTCAAATCCCGCACCTTGCTGGCTGATATAGTGCTAGCTAAGCCTGCTTTTGCC
>DAOLFI010000941.1:0-1675 GCA_035326385.1 Niabella sp. | reverse complement strand
AAGTATTGTCAGCCTGTCCAAGGGACTCCTTCGGAGAGCTTGTCGAAGGCTAACTAGCTTGATTGTCTTTATTTCGTCAGGCTCAATATGACAATCAAATTGACTTTTAATACAGCCTTTGTTGGGTGCATAACTTTTTTTTAAGACCTCGTAGAGGTCAAATATTTATAGAAAAAATGGATATACAAGATATATACGACCCCTTCGGGGTCGAACCAGGTATATGGAATTTATTGAGCTATAAATGTGTGAATCCGAAGGATTCATTAAAAAGCTAAAAATGTTATGTACCCGTTTTGCTGCCGTGGTTCGTGTCTGCACGAATCACTTGTGCCTTGTTCTATAAATGCCGGAGGCTGTATTAAAAAGATTATCCTTTTAATACAGCCTCTAGCGTTATATGTTTTAGTTGTAGGTGCGCTACCTCGCATCAATAGTAAAATGATTACTGGCTGCAAATTGGGCCTGGGCTGCCTGCAGGTTGGCCATAACAGCTTCCTGCCCGTTAATTGTGTTGGCCATTTTATCGGCTGCTTTCATTCTTTCTTCCTCTGTTTTAGCTTCCCCGATTGTTCTGTAGGCTGTATAAATGCTTTTCATATATTCAAAGTACCGGGTAACCACTATCTTAAAATCCTCAGCTCCATGACCTACGGGCTCCATTTTCTTAATAGCGTTGATCCTTATATCTATAGTATCTTCCATTGCTTTGGCCGATCTGGTAATCCCTTCAAAATCCTGTTTATCTCCCCTGGCTTTAATAGCTGCTTCGGTGGTTAACAGGGGCTCAGACATAGTTTCTTCCAGCTCGATAATTTTTTCATAATACTCGCTTGCTGTTTGAGGTGTGCCGCCTGTATCAGCCGACTTTGATTTACATGCTGTAAATGTTATTGCTAAAACCAGTACCCCTGTTAATATGCTTCTCATTGTATATTTTTTGTTGAATGTATAAAAACTCAAAATGTATGCCTGAAAAGGTAAAGATATTCTAAATCAGTTTCTTCTCAAACAATTGCATGGTATGTCGGCAGATTAAAAGTAAACAGAAAGACCCTGTAATTGCAGTAAATAATGGCTTCAATATTAAAATAACAGGTACGGCCTATCCTGCTGATACCCGCGCATTACTGAACATCTCCGGTAACAGCAAAAATATTCTTATTGAAAAATCAGGATTAAAGGCAGGGACCTCTTGGGTTCACATTACTCCGGAAACGACTAAGAAAGAAGTGATGATAAAACAGCAGGCAGGAAAACACGATACATTGGAGGAAAATAAAAATGTAGAATGAATTTGACTTTACATTCTACATTGAATATTTATTATTTTTCGTTTAAAATTCCCTATCCTAAATCCACTTTAAACGGAACCTTTTTAGGAGGAAGGCACTGTTTGTCATCGCAGGTTTGGTAAGTAACGGTACCTGAAATATTGGTTTTGGCTGCTGCCTTAAGCGTTACTTTCTGCACAAAAGTTACTGTTTTAGAATACTGGTTGGCACTTGCTCCAACAGTTGCATCACGAAATTTTTCCATTTTGCCCACTTCTGCAACTTTACCGGTTAAGGTAACTAAAGGGTTAGCTGCAAAAACAAACTGGGTAGGTATGTTAATGGCATCGGAGGGTTGTGTTTGCGAATACAAATGCCAGCCGCTTTGCATTACTGCAGTT
>DAOLFI010000116.1:0-7947 GCA_035326385.1 Niabella sp. | reverse complement strand
AAGAATCCGGCAGAGAGTTTCAAATTTCGGAAATTGATCAAAAATGGCGGCTTCCTTGCTCGAGTCAGATACTACTATAATCGAATCTTCCACACAGCAAATGTAATATTCAGACGGTGCTTTGCTCAACACGCAATGGGGGGTTATGCCTTCCATTTCGGTATAAAAGGCTGTGGTTTTTTCATCGCCATCAATAATGTAATAGGTTCTAAGGCAGCCTTTCATTACAAAATAACCTAAATCAGAACGTTGCCCTTCCTTTAGCAAAACAGTTCCTTTCTTTACTGTACGGAAAACATCCAAAGAAACAATCGCATTCTTTTCCTCGTCGGTAAGTGTGATATATTTTGCCAAAAAATCAAAAAGTATATTTTCCATTTTAAAAACCTCTATTAATCCAAAAGTCCGAATTTCGAAGCAAACATAATAGCTTCAAATGAATTATTGGCGCCCAGTTTTTCCAGGAACCGTTGCCGGTGTGTATTTACCGTATGTACGCTGATAGCCAGCTTATCTGAAATTTCCTTGCTCAAATACCCCTCTTTTACCAGCTTCAGAATTTCCAGTTCTCTTTTTGTTAATTCGAACTGTGGTTTTTGTGAGCGTTCTATAGGTATTACCTTCCCTGTCCTGAAATTTAACAGCTGGCTTTTTAACCCATCATTTATTTCCTGGTCAGGAGATATATCCACAAAGCTCACCAACAGCCATATTTGTCCTTTTTTATCCAATTCCAATACCTGGTGCTGTTCAATTAAACGCACATATTTATTTTCAGCATTCAGCATCCTGTATTCATTTACCAACTTGTGATTTAATTTTTCATCGCTTGAAAAACTATTAAACAGTTTTAAGACAGTAACGCCATTCAGGCTGGATTGCAGTTTATCATCCTCATGAATTTTATCAGCAAAAAATTGTTGGCCGGCTTTTTCATAATCAGCTGGAGCATACCCTAATAATTTACCATAGTTGGCAGAATAAAATACTATTTGCCTCTTACACAAATCAAATATGCTGGAACCTGAGTTGCTTACCTCAGACAGCATTTGTAAAACCGATGAATGTTTTTCTACCAGGGTGTAGTCCAAATCATTTTCGTCAAATTGATACTGCAAAAGATATTTGAAGAAGATCTCTTCAATACTGTTTTGTTGGGCCATCAGGTACTATTATAAATTTTTACAGGTAAAATGCAAAACTGCGATCAATATTGTTTACTTAAGATGTTGGTGATAACACTAACATTGGCGCCGTCGTTGCGGGTGTTATCACCCGCAATTATACTGAAATGCTAAGTAAAACGTCATTGAAACTGCAATGTACAAAAATCAGTTTACTGATATTTCCCGATTTTTTTACTCCTTTTTAGAAAGACAAAAAGATAATTTGTCAATGTTTTCGAGAAAACCCAAAAGCTTTTACTGACGGAATTTAATATATTTCCGTCACTTTATTGACGGAATTTAATATATTTCCGTCACTTTATTGACGGAATTTAATATATTTGAATTTCGAAAATAACCGCAATGGAACTGAAGAGAATAGCAAAAACGCTAATTTTAAACAGGATCAGGCCAAATAAAGCCATACTCTTGCTTGGAGCAAGGCGGGTTGGGAAAACTGAACTTCTGAAAAAAATAGTATCTGAAGCGAAAGAAAAAGTGATGTTCCTGAACGGAGACGATGTGGAAACCCTCAATTTACTCGAAGTAAGAAGCACCGCTAATTACAAACGCCTTCTGGGAGATTACCGTTTCCTGGTGATTGATGAAGCCCAGGAAATTCCCGACATCGGAAAAAAAATGAAATTGATGATTGATACTATTGAAGGATTAAAAATCATCGCTTCAGGTTCCTCTGCCTTTGAGCTGAACAACCAAATTGGAGAACCGCTTGTTGGCAGAATGTATTCTTTTGAACTTTTCCCTGTTTCCCAAATGGAATTTTCCAAAACCGAAAATATTGCAGCAACCAAAGGAAAGCTCGAAGAACGCCTGATTTTCGGAGGTTATCCTGAACTCATTCATCTTGAAAACATACAGCAAAAAGCAGATTACCTTAAAGAGCTGGTGCATGCTTATTTATTAAAAGATATCCTGACTTTTGAAGGTATCAAAAAACGGGACACCATTCTGGCGTTGCTCCAGAAATTAGCGTTCAGGACAGGAAATGAAGTTTCGCTTGAAGCCCTTGGAAAAGAATTGCAAATCAGTAAAAACACGGTGGAAAAATACCTTGATCTATTCAAAAAAGTGTTTATCGTATATGATATGAAAGGTTTCAGCCGGAACAGGGACAATGAAATTACCAAAATGAAGAAGTGGTATTTTACAGATAACGGAGTACGGAATGCTTTAATCAGCAATTTCAATCCGCTGAATCTTCGGGAAGATGTGGGAAAACTTTGGGAGAATTACCTCAATTCTGAAAGAAGGAAAAAAATTCATTACACCCAAAGGCATATGGATAGCTATTTCTGGAGAACACACACGCAGCAGGAAATTGACCGCATTGAAGAAGAAAACGGAAAACTAAACGCCTTTGAATACAAATGGAGGAAAAACGAAAAAATAAAAATCCCGACACAATTCGCATCCGCTTATCCTGACGCGGATTTTTCGGTTATTGACCAGCAAAATTACCTGGATTTCATTATATGAAAATTACAAAAAAAATGGAGCAAGCCTTTTTAGACTTGCTCCGGTAAGTGTCCCCGCAGAGACTCGAACTCTGGGCCCGCTGATTAAGAGTCAGCTGCTCTACCAACTGAGCTACGGAGACATAAATAAACTTTGAATTGTTGCTACAGCCGCAATGTAAGTTTTTTATATTTTTTCAGGCATGTAACTCAAAAAAATCTTTTCTCATTGCTGTAAAATACTTGCTATTGTGCAGCTGTATCAGCTACAGCAAAGTCGATCTTTTCTTTTGTCTCACCACAGTTAAGCATGGTTGCGCCATATTTGGGATCTTTGTTACCAAGATAGGGGTTAACAACTTCTTCTTTAGCGCTTAACCAGTTACCAATGCTACCTTCACCAAAAGCCATGGGACACTCCTGCCAGTAAATAACAGAATGATCATATTTTACAGTAAGCAGCAACATACGCAGGTTTTCCGACAGATCCTGTAAAGCTCTTCTCTTCTCCTCCCAGCCTGAAGACTGAATAATAGCAGCAGTGCTGTTTTTACTATTGTCCAGCGGGAATAAAGCGGTTTCATGAATAGCAGGATCCTTTTTCAACTCATCTATTTTAAAATTATCAATAGCGGTTTGAAGATCCCGGGCTTTTTCATTAACAACAGATGAATCCCAGTTTACAAAAGCGTCTGTCATGGCATAATAGCTGGACAGAACATCTGAAACTGATTTATTGAAAGCTTCACTATGAGCACTTACGGCTAAAGCTTTGGGCTTCTCTCCAGCAGGCTCCGCTTTTTTAAAAGCATATTTATACACTAAAAAAGCAGCTGCCAACAATAAAATGATCAAAAATAGTTTTTTCATAACCACGGCTTAGTATTACTGACTGCAATTACTAATTTTGCAGACTTATAAAAGATCAAAAATAGTAAAAATATTAGATTATGCTGGCAGGCTTACAAAATGTGACTTTTGAATTTGGTGCAAGAACTATTGTAAAAAATGCCACATGGCATATACAGCCCAATGAAAGGATTGGCCTTATTGGCTATAACGGAACCGGTAAGTCTACCCTCCTTAAATTATTAACAGGCGGATTTTCCCCTTCTGAAGGCACTGTTGAAAAAGGAAGAGAAACCTCAATTGGCTACCTGCACCAGGACCTGCTGAGCTTTGATACTAACGAATCTATTTTACAGGTAGCTTTAGGCGCTTTTGAAAGAGTTTTGCAATTAGAAAAAGAAATTGAAGCATTAGGTAAAGAGCTGGAAAGAACAGGTGATGAAAAAACATTACATGACTATTCCGACAAATTACATGAGCTGGATACATTAGGAGGATATAATATTCACCATCAGACAGAAGAAGTATTACAGGGACTGGGCTTTTCCAATGCCGATCTGCAAAGACCTTATAAAGAGTTCAGCGGGGGATGGCGCATGCGTGTGCTGCTGGCTAAAATGATACTGGCTAAACCCGACCTGCTGCTTTTAGATGAGCCTACCAACCACCTTGATCTGCCTTCTATTGAATGGCTGGAGAAATACCTGCAACATTACCAGGGCGCCGTAGTAATCGTAAGCCATGATAAGTATTTTCTCAATCGCATGGTAACAAAAATTATAGAGCTATATCAGAAAGAACTGCACTTCTACAACGGTAACTATGACTTTTACGAAACCGAGAAAGCCGTTCGTATCGAAATGCAGCAAAAAGCTTATGAAAACCAACAGGACTATATCAGGCAAAATGAAAGGCTGGTAGAGCGTTTCCGGGCCAAAGCCAGCAAAGCGGCTATGGCACAAAGCATCATGAAGAAGTTGGATAAGCTGGAACGGATAGAAGATGTAAGCATTGAAAGGCCTAATATAAAAATTAATTTCCGGGTAGATAAAACACCGGGCAGGGTATTGGTGGAATTGTCAGATATATCTAAAGCCTTCGGGGAAAATATTATTCTTGAAAATACGAGCGCGGAGATTGAGCGGGGCGATAAAATAGCGCTGATTGGTGCTAATGGCAAAGGAAAATCCACGCTCCTGCGCATTATAGCCGGAACAGAATCCATTAACGGAGAAAGGAAATGGGGGCATAATGTAGAAGAGAGCTTTTATGCTCAGCACCAATTAGAGTCGCTCAACCTGAACAATACCATCATTGACGAAATGAAAGAATGTGGCAGCCAGATGACCGAGTTAGAGCTGAGGAGCCTGTTAGGTTGTTTTTTATTCAGCGGTGATGATGCAGATAAAAAAATAAAGGTACTGAGCGGTGGAGAAAAAGCAAGGGTAGCTTTGGCCAAAACCATTATCAGCAAAGCTAACTTCTTAATGCTGGATGAGCCTACCAACCACCTCGACATGCACAGTTGCGACCTGCTCATTGATGCATTGAAAAAATATGAAGGCAGCCTGGTATTAGTGAGCCATGACAGGTATTTTATTGCGAAGACCGCCAATAAGATCTGGGAGATCACAGATCAAAAGATAAAAGAATTTAAAGGTACTTATGATGAATGGGTAGCCTGGAACGAACGTATGGCCAGGCAAAATACCAATAATAAAAAAGAAGAAACCAGACCTTCGCCAATCGCACCTGCTCCTAAAGCAGAAGAAAAGAAACCGGAAGCCCCAGCCAAAAACCAGGCTATTCATAAGGAGTATAAAAAGGAGCTGCAAAAACAACAACGCCTGTTTCAGCAAACAGAAGAGGCGCTTAACAAAAACAAAACACAATTGCAGGAGTTGGAAGCTAAACTTGCTGATCCGGCCATCTATGCAGAGAAGGATAAATTTTTAGCCGTTGAGCAGGAATACAAAAGGACTTCAGATGAAAATGTACTGCTTGAAAAAAAATATGAATCCATTTTTTCTCTGCTGATGGAACTGGAAGAGAAAGCAGGTTAAAACTTATACCCCAATCCTATGCCTGCATTCCATCTTCCATCGTTTGTAGCGGTTTTGGTATTGTAATATAAAGGAACCTGCAAAGCTATATGTTTATAAATTATAGTAATACCGGCGCCTAATCCCGGCATCACCGCTGCATTCTTTTTAGCCCCCGCAGGTACCTCGTCTTCTTTTATACGAAGACTGGGTAGCATTCCTAAAAGCAAGGTTAATGGCTTACAGGTTAACTTCATTGCAGGTCCGCCAAAATTTACAAAGGCGCCCTTATCCGCATAGCCTGCAGCAATCACTCCCTCCCACAGGGCTGGTTTTATTTTTACCGGGTCATTTTGACTATACACTTTTAGTGTAATACCCAGGATAATCATTAGGAAAAAAAAACCTTTTAAAAAGTTCATACTATTATTATTTTAGTTGACACTGTATAAGCAGATGAGATTGTTACAGGCACACGAATACCAAGCAGTGCCCCTACTGCTATCTGTAGTTAAAAAGTAAAAAGAAGAATGAAATAAGCTAAGCTGCTTTTTGCAAACCGGCTACCGGATTGTCGCTTTGTTTTCCATAAGTATAATAAATAGCCATACCTGTAAAGACCAGGCCTCCGATAATATTACCCGCTGTCACAATAAGCTGGTTGTATAACCACCAATCGGCTATGCTCACCTTTGCTCCAAATAATATACCCGTAGGAATCACAAACATATTTACTACAGCATGTTCATAGCCTAATGCAAAAAATATAAAAATAGGTATCCCTGCTGCCAGTATTTTACCAATGGTTGATTTGGAGGTCATAGCCATTACCACACCCATACAAACCATCCAGTTACAAAGTATTGCCTTTACAAATGCTGAAAACAAACCCGCAGCGCCATTCTGGGCATAACCTGTTGTTTTCTTTTCAGCAACGGAGACTATCATCTGCTCAATAGAACCCGGAGCTGCAACAGGACTCATTGCAGAAGTTGCTACCCAATATAGAACGCCATATAAAACACTACCCATTAAATTACCTAAAAACACCCACCACAGGTTTTTCAGCATTGTTGAAGCGCTGATCTTTTTTTCAATATAAGCCAAAGGCACTAATGCAAAACTGCCGGTTACCAGCTCCAATCCCAATAAAGCTATAATAACAAAGCCCACCGGGAAAACCAAAGCACCGGTAATAGGAATTTTTGTTTGCGTTACAGCCGCATACGCAAGCGTAACCGAAATAGCCAGCAGCGCTCCCGACAAACACCCCCTTATCAATAGGTCTTTAACCGACAATGCTGATTTATTTAATGCGGCCTGCATCATATTACCTGCCACTTCTTTTGGAGATACATAATCCATAATTATAAATTTGGGATTGAAGAATTTATTTTAATAAACAGGATGTCTTTATATATTGACGCCTATAAATACTACACCATCTTCTACCTTTACCGGGTAAGTTTTTATATCACACTCGTCACCGCTAAGGCACGCACCGGTAACCAGCGAAAACGTTTTTTTATGGAATGGACAAGCCACTTTGGGCTCCTCGTTTTTGGTACCTAACATCCCCCTGCTTAAAGCCATTTGTTTCTTGTGCGGACATAGATTTTGCGTAGCATACCACTCATTGCGCCTGGTAAAATAGAAAAGTGCAATTTGCTCATCGCCATACTTAATGCACACACCGCCATTTAACACTACATCTTCTGTACGGCAGGCGGCAAACCATTGTTCCGGACCGGGGATTTTTTGTTGCTCTTCGGGCATCATAACTGTAATAATTAAACATTAATAAATGAGGCAAGCGATCTGTCAGAGGTCAAAAACAGTTGAAAGCGTATAATATAGTTATTCAGGAAACAGTAATCTTATTCCAGTCTGACGCTTTCTTTTGTTCACGCATAGGACTGAACCTTACAGAGGGATCTTTCTCCATTGGGGCATTCACAAAATGAGAAAATTTACTTCTTAACTCAGGAGATTCCACAACGCTTTTCCATTCGCACTGGTAGTTATCTACCAAAGCCTGCATCGCGCTTTCCAGCTCTTCACCAATACCCAGGCTATCATGCACTACTACATTACGCAGATAATCAATACCCCCTTCCATTTTATTCAGCCATGTAGCAGTACGGGTAAGAGGGTCGGCTGTTTTAATATAAAACATCAGAAAGCGGTCAATATACCTGATACAGGTTTCCGAATCAATATCAGCAGCCAGCAATAAAGCGTGCTGGGGTTTGGAACCGCCATTCCCGCACACATAAAGATTCCAGCCTTTTTCGGTAGCAATGATGCCAAAGTCTTTCGACTGCGCTTCGGCACATTCGCGAATACAGCCCGATACAGCGGATTTTAATTTATGCGGTGCGCGCAATCCACGATAGCGTTCCTCTATTCTTATAG
>DAOLFI010000115.1:0-7961 GCA_035326385.1 Niabella sp. | reverse complement strand
GTAAAGGAAGGATATGACCGCATCCTTGAGTTGGGCGTACCCGAGGAAGCTGCACGCGATTTTGTACTGGGGCATTTGCGCATACAAATAGCTGTTTTATTTAAGGAGGTAAATGGTACGTTCTCTGATGCCGCTTATAAAATAAGCAAAAGAGCCAAACCCATCCTGTTTAAAGAGAACTGGAAAAAGATTTTTGACATGGATGATATAAAACAGCAGGTGAAGGATATTGTGAATTAAATGCTTTTGCAAATAATTCTGTGTATAGCTAAAGAAAATAAGTGCTGCCTATTTCTTCAGGATATTTATTTTTAGCTTCGTTAGGTTTCCCGCCCGTCATTCCGCTGAATGCGGGAGAGAAAATCTATTGAACAGAAGGAGATATCTCTTCAGTGCAACAAATCAAAAGAAACGATAAAAGAGGAAAATGTTATGTTGAAAGGTGTAATTATAGGGACCGGATTTTGGTCTAATTTTCAGATACCCGCCTGGCAGGAGCTACCAGGTGTAAGTATTACGGCTTTATATAACCGCACCTTGACAAAAGCAGAAGCCATTGCGAAAAAATTTGGCATCAGCCGTATTTACGGCAATGTAGAAGAATTGCTGGATAAAGAGTCACCGGATTTTGTTGACATCATTACTGATATAGATACGCATGCACAATTTACTAACCTGGCTGCAGAAAGAAAGATCCACGTGATTTGCCAGAAACCGATGGCTCCTTCGCTGGCGCTGGCAAAAAATATGGTGGATGCCTGTAAAGCAAATAGCGTTCAACTGTTTATCCATGAAAACTTCAGATGGCAATTGCCCGTACGAAAGCTGAAAGCGGCGCTTGACTCAGGGGTTATTGGCAGGGCATTTAAAGCAAGGGTATCTTTTTGCTCTGCTTTCCCGGTATTCGACAACCAGCCCTTTTTAAAAGAGCTGGAGCATTTTATCCTTACTGACATCGGATCACATGTGCTGGATATCTGCAGGTTTTTATTTGGTGAAGCAAAAACGTTATTTTGTCTTACGCAACGTGTAAACCCGGCTATTAAAGGAGAAGATGTGGCCAATGTGCTGATGGAAATGGATAGTGGTTTACACTGTTATGCTGAAATGTCGTATGCTTCAATAATGGAACGGGAAGCTTTTCCCCAAACGCTGGCTTTGATAGAAGGGGAAGAAGGCTCCTTACACCTTACCAATGATTTTGAATTAAAAATTATCAGGAGGGACCGCACTGCTTCCGCCACTATTGAACCTGTTAGGTATAGTTGGGCAGATCCTGCATACGCAGTGGTCCATTCCAGTATTGTAGCATGTAACGAAAATATTTTACAGGGACTACAGGGTGGGGTAGCTGAAACTACAGGTGCGGATAACCTGAAAACCGTGCAACTGGTATGGGCCTCCTATGAATCTGCTGCCACAGGAAAATCCATTCATTTTTAATGCTGGCTTTAAAAAACATATCAAAATCTTTTGGAGGGATAAAAGTGCTGGAACAGGTAACACTTACCTTTAAACGGGGTGAAGTGCATGCTTTGTGTGGAGAGAATGGTGCAGGAAAGTCCACGCTTATGAATATTATTTCCGGTAACCTGAAGCCCGATACCGGTTCTGTTGAGCTGCATGGAAAGCCTGTTATCATTGAAGATGTTCTGGAAGCAGAGTCAATAGGTATTGCTATTGTTTACCAGGAACGAAGCCTTGTAGATTCATTAACCATAGCCGAGAATATTTTCCCGGTTAATCCACCTCTAAACGCATGGAAGCTGATCGACCACAAAGCGCTGCATCGCAATACAGCATTATTGCTTGAAAAATTACAACTTAAAGATATCCGGCCAGATACTATAGTTGGCAAGCTGTCAGCAGCGCAAAAAGGGATGATCGAAATAGCCAAGGCGCTTGCTAAAAACCCCGCTGTCTTAATACTGGATGAGCCTACCGCTTCACTTACGCATGAAGAAACCAAAGTGCTTTTTTCTATTATACGACAGCTTAGGCAAAACAATGTTGCTATTATCTATATTTCGCACCGTATGGCAGAAATAGCAATACTTGCGGATAAGGTCTCGGTTTTAAAAGATGGGGTGCTTCAGGGGACCGTTCCTGCAACAACACCGGTTGAAAAAGTGGTACAGATGATGGTAGGTAGAACATTGGCCGCGTCTGCATTTAACTCAAATGCCACAGAGCAGGTGCTGTTGCGCATCGAGCAGCTTTCAGGAAGCGGATTCCGTGATATTTCCTTTACAGTGCATTCAGGAGAAATTCTTGGCTTAGCCGGCTTAACAGGGTCAGGAAGAACATCGCTTGCTAAAACTATTTTTGGTGATGTGCCGTATCATTCAGGCCAGATGTTTATAAACGGAATGCCGTTTCATCCGCAAAACCCGGGGCGCGCTATTGCATCACATATTGCCTATTTGCCTGACGACAGGAAAACCGAAGGATTGTTTATAGAGAAGTCTGTTGCAGACAATATTGCCTCTGTTCACCTGGATACTGCTAAGTACCATAAAAAAACAAACGAACAGCTTGCTTTGCAATATATCAGTCAGCTATCTATACGAACACCAGGTCCCGGTACGCCTGTACGTAAGCTGAGCGGTGGTAACCAACAAAAAATTGTATTGGCCAAATGGTTATCTGTAAGCCCTGAATTACTGATTGTGAATGAACCAACACATGGAATTGATATAGGTGCAAAAACAGAAATTTATCATATTCTGAAAAACCTGACAGCAAAGGGTAAAGGTATTATAATGGTATCAAGTGAGCTGCCTGAGCTCTTATTGCTGGCAGACAGGATTGCGGTTATGTACCAGGGTCTGCTGATGGATATATTGCCTAAGCAGGAAGCAACAGAAGAAAAACTGGCTGCGCTGGCATCGGGTATTCGTTAACAAGTTATTTGCTGATATGAAACTAAAAGACAGATTTACGGACCGGATTTTTACATTGGGGGGCA
Source organism: Niabella sp. (assembly GCA_035326385.1). GTDB lineage: Bacteria > Bacteroidota > Bacteroidia > Chitinophagales > Chitinophagaceae > Niabella. Next base: position 4,993 of record DAOLFI010000115.1, on the reverse strand, counting down.
GTATATTACTGCTTTGCATAGTAATGACAGTAATATTCCCTGATAAATTTGCCACTATTGATAACTTCTCGCAGTTAATGCTCAATCTTTCCATAGATACTATTGTAGCTGTGGGTATGATGGTATTGATGATTGCAGGAATGTTTGATCTTTCTGTAGGCTCGGTGGTTGCATTTGCTGGCGGAATGGCGGGTTATTTAATGTATTATCATGATGTCAATTTTGTGGTAGCGATCATAGCAGGGCTCGCCGGTTCTGTATTGATCGGGTTTGTAAATGGATGGTTGATAGCCAGGGTAGGGATCAACCCAATGATACAAACGCTGGCAATGATGGGCATTATACGTGGTTTTGCTTTAATGCTGAGTGGCGCGGGCATTCAAAACTTCCCGTATGGGTATATTGTGATTGGGCAATCAAAATTACTGGGGTTGCAAATGCCCGTTTGGTATATGATCATTATTTTGCTGCTATTTGCTTATTTCGCAAAAAATACCTCATTCTTTCGCCGGTATTATTTTATTGGTGGCAATGAAAAAGCGGCCCGGTTATCAGGTATTCATGTTGAAAAAATGAAAGTATGGGCGTTCGTTATTTCAGCAACGCTGGCAGGCATTGCCGGCATTCTCTTGTCTTCCCGCCTGGGTGCTGCATTATCTACATCGGGCAGAGGTATGGAAATGCGTGTGATCACAGCCGTTATTCTGGGCGGCGCCAGTCTTTCAGGCGGCTATGGAAAAATATGGGGCGCTTTTTTAGGGGCACTGTTTATGGCGCTGATCAATAATATACTTATCCTTAGCCGTGTTTCAGGATACTGGCAGGAAGTAATATTAGGTGTTATCCTCATTGCAGCAGTTGGCATAGATCAGCTTATTCTTAAGAAAATGGAAAAATAAATAGTATATGCAAAAAAAACTGGTATATATACTGCTGCTATTACTCTTCTCCTGTGAGCTGCCACCACGCGCCAACACCGAAGCCGGTAACATAACCAAAGGAAATAAAAAGTTTATTACGGCAGATGAGGTATCGCCGGATGAGGAATATGTAATGGTAACCACGGCCGTTAACCTGCCATTATATGTAACCCATGACCAAAAAGCGTTTTTGGCATGGGGTAAAAAGAAAAGAGTGCGTACTTCTGTTTTAGGTCCCTCCGAATGGGATGTACCCTCTCAGATAGCAACCATTGAGCAGGTGATACCGGGCAAGCCCGCAGGGTTATTGATCAATGGCACCGACCCCGGTATTGCGCAGGTGATAAAAAAGGCTGTTGCAGCAGGCATCCCTACGGTGGTATACGACTCTGATATTCCTAACTCAGACCGGCACTGTTTCATTGGCAGCGACTGGTATGAAATGGGCCGGTTACAGGGCGAACGTATGGCAAAAATTATAGGTGAAAAAGGTAAAGTAGCCTGTATGGGCATTTTAGGTATGGAGAACATGGAAGCCGGTTTCAGCGGCTTTCAGGATGCTTTAAAAAAGTATAAGGATATAATTTTTATTGGCAAATATGATGACAAGGCCAATGTTGAAGTTGCGGCTAAAATCACAGGCGACCTGCTGGCCGCTAATCCTGATCTCGCTGGCATTGCAGGCTTTGATTCTAATTCTGGGCCTGGTATTGCATTATCTGTTAAAGAATCAGGTAAGGCGGGAAAGGTAAAAATAACTACTGTAGATGCAGAGCCAGAGCATCTTGCCCTGGTAAAAGCAGGAGTTATCCATTACCTGGTAGGGCAAAAACGAGAATTGTTTACCTGGCTTGGTGCGCAGTTTTTATTTGATATGCGGCATAAGACCACCCCCTTATCTGCCGACGATGCAGCTGCAGGCGTTATTCCTGTTCCGCAAACAGTAATAACCGGTCCTGTTGAAATTGATAAAAGTAATGTAGACCAGTTTATTCGTTAAGCATCATGCAAATACCCTTTGATATTACCTTACCGGTTTCTGTTCCTCTGCAAACTAAAAATCTCACTTGTGTGTATGAGCAGGGCTCGCTGCGGTACATTAAGTATAATAACAGGGAATTGGCACGCATGATATACGGCGCCGTTCGTGATGGTGATTGGGGTACTGTTCCCGGTACTGTTTATGATGAAAAGATCGTTCAGCGCAGTAATAGCTTTGAAGTATTATATACAGCAAAGTTTTCCGGTAAGGGTATTGAATACGAAGCCTCTTTTTTTATAAAAGGAAATGAAAACGATAGTCTCACATTTGGAATGGAGGGGAAAGCTTTAAGCAGCTTTTCTGCCAATCGTACAGGATTATGTGTGCACCTGCCGGTACAGGAATGCTGCGGCCGGCCTTGTATAATCATAAAAGATGGTGGAGAAATGATAACCACTGAATTTCCCGAAACCATTGTTCCGTATCAGCCATTTACCGGCATTCAGCAAATACATTGGCAACTGAACGATGGAACAAAGGTGCAACTGCGTTTTGCCGGAGATGTATTTGAAGCTGAAGATCAGCGTAACTGGATGGACCATTCCTATAAAATATACAGCCGCCCGTTATCCCTGCCTTTTCCTTTTAAAATAGCAGCAGGGGATATTACGCAACAAACCATACAGGTAAATGTAGTACCGGCAGAAGGTATGATTGCAGATACTATCCTCGCAGCCAATGACCAGCCGGTTCCGGTTCCTGGTTTGGGAATTGCGGCCGCAGACGAACCGGTATTGTTGACCATGAAGGAAATAGCTTTATTACAGGCGTTGCCATTTAAACATTACAGGGCAGAGCTTGACTTTGGAAATAATTGGGAGGCAATATTTGCAACACATATTGCCAATGCAAAGGCGCTGGCAACCACCCTGGAACTTGTTTTATTTTTTACGAATGATTATGTAGAAGAAGCTGCTTTGTTTTTGGAGACACTTGCTGATCATGCAGCTATAATTAAAACCATACTGCCGCAACATAAAGATCATAAAGTAACTCCCGTGTTTTTGCAGCAATATTTTTATCCTTTGGTTAAAGCGAAATTTAATAATATAGAAGTGGGCTATGGCACTGATATTTATTTTACCGAGCTGAACAGGCAAAGGCCAGAAAATGACTGGTATGATTTTGTATGCTTCAGCATAAACCCGCAGGTGCATAGTTTTGACGCTAAAACCATGCTCGAAAATATTGAAACCATCAGCAGCATGGTCCAAACTATTCGCACATTTACCGGTAAGCCAATTATTGTTTCACCGGTTACTTTAAAGAAAAGAAAAAATCATGACGGAGCGAATGCTTCAAGGCATAGCCTGGTTGAAAACTATGATGAAAGACAGCATACATGGTTTGGCGCCGGCTGGTTCTTGCTGTGCCTGTATGCTTTACATGAGGTACAGCAGGTCTGCTTTTTTAAAACCACGGGAGATAGTGGTTTAACCGGCTCATCATCCGGTTCTTTATATTGCCTCCTCAAAAAATTAAAGTGTTTTAACCCAATACTGATACAAAAGAAGCACTCACACAAAGGAGTAGAAATAATATTTCGGAATGATGTTAACGAAGCGCTTTCCTTTGAATTGGATAAGTTGTTCCTCACAGGCATTTGATATATTCTTTAATCTGCATCTATTAGCAACATCCGGTCTTTTTCCCGACTGTCCCATTAGGTATAGTCTGGAAAAGATCTTTATCATAAGTTTACGCCACTTGATTAACTTTTTACCGGCCCACATTACCAGCTATCCGTTCTGAACGGTAATGCAGGCAGGTTAGCCGAGTTATACAGGTTGCCATCGGGGTTATTTGCCCAGGCATAACGAACCGCAACAGGATTTGTACCCTGTGGTGCACTTACAATAATTTCATTTCCGGTTATCTGTGCAGTGGCCCAATAAAATTTTTTATCGCTGCCCGCAATAGCAATGCTTTTTACCGGTTCGTTATTACTGGTGTGCATTCCCTGTGCGTGAGTAAAACGCAGTCTTACTGTGTTTCCTTCTACCCGGTAAGACTGAAAGCGGGGCCCTGAAAATGCTACTTCTTTTTTATAATCTTTCGCCAATGCCAGCAATGCAAGCCGGCGTCCTACTTCCTGCTTGTTCTTGGGATGAATATCAGTGGCATCTCCTATGTCAATGGCAGTTGCCATACCGGTATGTGGCAATGAAGCCGTTATATCCTGCGCTTCGCGCAGTAATGCCCATTGCGAATTTACCGGAACACTGTCTGGCTGCATGTACCCCGCCAGCTGCACAAAATAGAAGGGCATTGCGGGAGCACGAAAAGTATTGCGCCAGCATTTAATTAACGCCGGGAACAAGGTGCGGTATTGAGCAGCCCTTGCTACATTACTTTCACCTTGGTACCATATAACTCCTTTGATAGCATAATTACTGAGCGGATAGATCATACCATTGTATAGCACCGTTGGGCGGTTAGGCCCCTGATCTTCCGAGGGCCTGACCACGGTTTCTTTTAGCTCAAACCCTGTTTTATATTCCCACACCCCGCTAAGATCTATGCTGCTACCTGTGTTCGTACGTAGCTCAAACTCATCTGCATAGATGCCTCCCCCGCCGCCGGTATCAAATACGCGGATCACGATTGAGTTCTCTCCTTCCTGCATCAGTTCTTTCGGGATCCTGTACCTGCGTTTTATATCCCAGCCATAAGCCGCGCCGATCTGTTTTCCATTGAACCAGGCAATATCGTCATCATCAGCCATAAAAGTGAGGTAAGCATCTTCATTTGCCCAATCCTTTTCCAGCTGAATTTTTTTCCGGAACCACACCGATCCGTCAAAATCTACCAGGCCTTTATTTTCCCAGGAGGAGGGGAGGAGCATCTGCTTCCAGCCCTCCTTATCTGCCAGGGTCGTTGCCGACCAGGCTGGTGTGCCATTTATATACCCCGCATCTTTTTGCAGCATCTTTTGCGACCATTCCATAAATGCCTTCCGGCTTCGCTCCAAATCCGGGTTTGCTTTACGATCATGTACTGCTTTTGCCGCACTGTATAAGTCAGGAAAAGG
>DAOLFI010000940.1:0-1689 GCA_035326385.1 Niabella sp. | reverse complement strand
ATTCCTGTACCGGTGTATCAGGATTTTCAAGAAATGTCCCTTTGCTTTTGGTGCTTTTCTGGCATTGGGACTAAGTTTTACACTGGCCATCCAGGCAGTAGCAAATATGGCGGTAACGGTAAACCTGTTTCCGGTTACGGGCGTTACACTGCCGTTAGTGAGTATGGGAGGTTCCAGCTTTTTATTTACCTGCCTGGCAATAGGTATTATTTTAAGCGTATCCCGGAACGTTGAAAGCCTTGAGCCTGTTAAAGTAGCAGGACTGGATGTAACAGGGGATAACAAAGATAAAAGTGAGTAAAAAAATTATCATAGCAGGTGGTGGTACGGGAGGTCATATATTCCCGGCGATAGCTATAGCCAATGCGCTGAAGCAAAGGGAACCGGATACGGCATTTCTGTTTGTAGGCGCTAAGGGGAAAATGGAAATGGATAAGGTACCGCAGGCCGGGTACAATATAAGAGGCATAGATATAGCAGGATTCAACCGCAGTTCTTTGATAAAAAATATCGGGCTTCCGATAAAAATTATAAAAAGCTTTTTTCAGGTAAGGAAGATCTTTAAAGAGTTCGGGCCTGATGCAGTCATTGGCGTGGGGGGGTACTCTACTTTTCCTGTGCTGAAACATGCCCAGGCTCAGGGTATTCCTACGTTTATTCATGAGTCTAACTCTTTTGCGGGCAAGGCCAATAAAATGCTGGCTAAGCATGCCACGAAGATCTTTACAGGAACAGACGGTATGGAGCAGTTTTTTCCTGTGGATAAGATCATTGTTACAGGTAACCCGGTGCGCAGCCAGATTGTAAATGCTGCCATCAGTAAAAAAGAAGCCCTTGGTTTTTTTGGACTGGAAGAAGGAAAAGCAACCCTCTTAGTGGTAGGTGGGAGCCTGGGTGCCAGATCTGTTAACGAAGCAGTACTGGCTGGTGTGGATGAATTGCTGAAGGCGGGATTGCAGCTTATCTGGCAAACGGGTAAAACCTTATCGGCCGAAGCCGCGCATGTGGCTGAAGAGCATAAGCAAGTGTGGGCTAATGAGTTTATTACAGATATGGAATATGCTTATGCTGCCGCGGATATTATTGTAGCAAGGGCAGGGGCCATGACAGTTGCGGAGATATGTGTTACTAAAAAGCCGGCAGTTTTTGTTCCTTATCCTTATGCCGCGGAAGATCATCAAACAGTAAATGCACAGCAGCTGGTGAATAAGAATGCGGCATTAATAGTAAAAGACTCGGAGGCTGGAAGCAAAGTAGTAAAGATGGTAATAGAGCTGGCAGCTGATGATAATAAAAGACAGGAAATAAGCAACAATCTTTCTAAGCTGGCTATTACCAATGCAGCGGAAAGAGTAGCGGATGAAATTTTAAAAAGTATTGAATAAATCCATTTTTGGGCGAGGATATGAGCGTAACACACAAACATATTGACCAGGTACAGACCGTTTACTTTATCGGTATCGGCGGCATTGGCATGAGCGCTATTGCAAGGTACTTTGCATCAATTGGTAAAAAAGTGAGCGGTTACGATAAAACAGAAACGGAAAATACAAAGGATTTGCAGGCAGCAGGTATTGAGGTGCATTATACTGAAGACGTGGAACGTATTCCTAAGGATGCAGATTATGTAGTGTGCACGCCTGCTGTGCCCAAAGATCATAAAGAGCTGGTGTTTTACCAGGAGCATGG
>DAOLFI010000114.1:0-7999 GCA_035326385.1 Niabella sp. | reverse complement strand
GGATATGGCCAGCGATGAGCTTTTGCAACAGGTAGAAGCTACAAAACAACAGGTGCCCAACACACACCTTGCTACCCTCATTTATACCAGCGGCACCACGGGGAAGCCGAAGGGCGTAATGCTAAGCCACAGCAATATTGTAAGTAATGTGTTTCTTTCAAAAGCCAGCTTCCCGTTTCCTGATCAGCCACAGACCAAAGTATTGAGCTTCCTGCCACTCAACCATATATTCGAGAAAATGGTGAGCTATATATACCTGTTTAGTGGTATCTCTATTTATTATGCCGAAAGCCTGGAAACCATTGGAGATAACCTGAAAGAGATAAAGCCCGATGGCTTTACGACTGTTCCCAGGTTACTTGAAAAAGTATATGAAAAAATAATGGCTAAAGGCAAAGAACTGAGCGGCATCAAAAAAGCGCTTTTCTTCTGGAGCGTAGGGCTGGGCCTTAAATATGATAACCGGAAGCCATTGTCGGCTTTTTATAAATTCAGACTCAATATTGCCCGCAAGCTGGTCTTCAGCAAATGGCGTGAAGCCCTGGGTGGCAATATCAGTTTTATTATTACGGGAGGAGCCGCTGCATCTGAAAAGCTGCTTCGGATTTTTAACGCAGCAGGTATTCCTATTTATGAAGGTTATGGCCCTACGGAGAACAGTCCCGTAATATGTGTAAACCGCAAGCAGAACAACGAAACTTATTTAGGAACTGTGGGACCTCCCGTAGAAGGCATCCAAGTAAAGCTTGCAGCAGATGGCGAAATACTGGTAAAAGGCCCCAGTGTTATGCAAGGTTATTATAAACATCCGGAGCTGACCGCGGAAGTTATTATTGACGGGTGGTTACATACAGGAGATATAGGGACCATTATTGAAGATCGCTTTTACAAGATAACCGACCGGAAAAAAGAACTGTTTAAAACCAGCGGAGGTAAATATGTAGCTCCACAGCCTATTGAGAACAAAATGAAGGAAAGCAGATTTATTGAACAGATCATTGTGCTGGGTAGCGAAAGAAAATTTGTAAGCGCTCTGATCGTACCTTCTTTTTCGGCTATACGAGACTGGATGAAAGAACATAACATTGCTGATATGAGCAATCAAGATATCGTAAAAAACCCGAAAGTGTATGAGTTGCTCCGCTCTGTTCTGGATCATTACAATGTAAACTTCAACCATGTGGAGCAGATCAAAAAATTTGTGCTGCTGCCTGATGAATGGAGCGTGGACGGCGGGGAAATGACTCCCAAAATGAGTCTCAGGCGTAAAGTGATCATGGAAAAATATAAAGATCGCATTGAGGGAATTTATGAAACAGCATAACCTCCCCTGCCCGGATTAAGCAACGATATGCTGCGAAACATTTTGTTTCGCAGGACCATTTTGTAGCCTTTGGCTACAAAATGAAACTTCGGGACTTGCAGTCCCGAAGAGCGATGGAAAAACATCTGATTTGAAAAACGGTCCCCAAAGGAGTCTTAAAAGCTACATCTTTTCATCGTGTTTTTTAGTAGCTTCATCTTTGTCTTCGTCACCTTCCATTACTTTTCCTCCTTTATGCATTAATGAAGATACAGGACCTTTCATTTCTTCCTGGGGATCGGTCTTACCTAATGTTTCAGGGTCTGGCTTTACAGGAGCATCCTTGTGATCCTTATTTTCCTGGTTCTTTTTTACATTTTCATTGTCCATAATTAAAAAATTAAATCGTTAAAAAATAACCCAATGTGCGCTAACCATCTCACCTATTCCTCATATAATGAAACAATTATCATACCCGATCCATTTATCTTTCAATATTTATAACAACATCTCCTATCTGGCTGCCCGATGCCATATTACTTTTGTTAATGATAATTACATAATCACCTTTTTGCCTTGCATCAAAAGTGATCTGCTGACCAAAAGGCCCGTCTGTACTGCCATCAGGCATTATCACCTGGCTGATCCTGAGATTAGCATCAGGCTTACTATGGCTGATACTTGCATTCAGCAGGCCGGTATCCATATCTGTAATGGTTACATAAATGGACTGCGTTTCAGAAACTATTGTTTTATCAAGCTTTACAGGTAATGTTGCAGCAGGCACAGTTACCTCAATAACCCTCTCAGCAGGTATAACAGCAGATACTGAATCTAACTCAGTGATACTATCCAGCACAATAGTGGTATCTCCTGTTTTGACTGCCTGGCCCATGCTATCTCCCTCTTCAGACTTATTAACTTTTGATGAATTATTACAGCTTATAACAAGCAAGCATGCAAAAGCATATAATAAGAGATATTTCTTCCGTATGTATTTTTTAGTTTGAACAGGTGTAAAAATACCTTTCATTTTCGGCTCATCCCCAGCCCCTTCTTCGTACGGATAAGGAGAACTCCTACCTGTCACGGACAGCAGGTCAACCTTCCCTAAATTATTTTGAGCTTTACATGAGTACTTCATATTGGATATTATACAAAAAAGTTGCCAACAAAAGCCGGCAACTTTATTTTAAACCAACAAAACTAAGCTTTTACTGGGCGCCGGGTGTACCTCCGCCTTCTCCTGTACGCTTGTTCTCATCTTCCAACCCGGTTTTACGCTGCCTTGCAGCTTTTACCTGCGAGCTGCCAAAACGGTAAGTAAAATTAACCTTGAACTGGCGCGACTCCCAATTAGCGCCGATACGGTTTACAGCCCCGGCATAATTAGCATCGCCCCTGAAACGCATTGTTTTAAAAATATCACTTACACTTGCTTTAACAGTACCCTTACCTTTAAAAATACTTTTTTGCATCCCCGCATCTACAAAACCCATTGCTTTGCTCTGGAAAATACCCTGCCATATTGAGGGAGAAATATAGAGGCCGGTAAGCTCTGCGGTCCAGGTCTTAGCAAACTTATAGCTGCCCTGGGTGTATACAACATAACTAAAAACATCCTCCTTTACATCCCTGCCGGGACCACCAAAATTGGCTTTATATATGGAGTAATTGGAATTAAGATTGGTAAAAACAGTTAAGGCTTTATAGCTGAACGGATAACTTATATTCAGGCTTACTACATCCTGTGTGGCCAGGTTACGCGTTATCTGGAATGATTTGCTTTGCTCTATGGTATCCATTATTTGCGCAAACATATCTTTTATGTGGCTGTAATTTAAAGTAGTATTGAGCTTATACTTAAAAGTATGCGTAAGGCCAAAGCTATTGGTGTATTGCGGCGTTAAATAAGGATTTCCCTGCTGATAGGTATAATCATTGAGCGCAAACCTGAAGGGATTCAGGTTATTATAATTCGGCCGGTCTATACGGCGACTATAGGTAATGCTCCATTGGCTCATTGGGTTCTTATTAAAAGTAAGTGCTGCGCTTGGAAACAAATCTGTATAGTTTCTCTTAACTGTTGAATCTTTGGCAACCTCGCTTGTAGAGATTCCCTCAGAATTTGTGTTCTCACCTCTTAACCCCACCTGTATCATAAAGCCTTTAAACTGGCGGTTATAATTTACGTACAGCGCATTTACATTTTCAATGTAATCAAATACATTGGAATTGTTCCGGTCACGTATTTCTGAGCTTCCATTTGCATCATACCTGTTGAAATGATTAAATGTTTCAACAAAGCCTATTTTAGTACCATAAGATAATTTGCCTTTCCACGCATTCTGTTCGTAATCGGCTTTAAAAGAGTAAATGTTGATATCCGTAGGAGTGATCATCCGGTATATATTCCGTGATAATTCTGCTGAATAATCGCCGTTATAATAAATATTAGGTACATACTGGTTGGTATAATTCTCATAACGTCCGTAATCAAGATCTATATTTAACTGATGCCCCAAAGTATCTGCATACCTGTAATTAACATTAGCATTATAGTTTTTCCTGTCTCCATACATTACCGGATTGGCTTCAAGGATACGTAATGGAGCTGCTGCCTCCCTGGGTGTAATAGTCATACCACCCGTGGTACGGTTAGAATGATCGCTGATATTGCCACTCAAAATGACACCTAAAGTATTTTTACTGTTGATATAATAATCTACTCCGGCTTTAAAGCCATGTGCCTCTCTTTTACCTTTCATTTCAGAAAGCTGGTTGAAAATGGTATCTGCTATCTCCCGGTACAAGGAAAGGCTGTTGTAATTCAATCCCCTGCTATAATTATAATTTCCAAAATAATTAGCCTTTTTGGTGCGGTGGTTTAACGAAAAGCCACCATTATACCTGGCATAAACGCCCACGTTATAGCCGGCAGTAACCGTACCATTAGTACCCAACGCCTTATCTTTCTTTAATTTAATATTGATAATACCTGCATTACCAGACGCTTCATACCTGGCAGATGGATTAGTAATCAGCTCAATGCTTTCAATACTGGATGATTGTAAAGAACGAAGATAATTAGCAAGGTCCGCACCTTTCAAAGGACTGGGCTTCCCGTCAATATAAACCTCTACACCGTTTTTGCCGGCCATACTAATGTTGTCGTCCTTATCTACCAGAACGCCCGGAGATCGCCTTAATAAATCTATCCCATCATTACCGGTGGCATTAATAGTCCCTTCCACATTTACGATCATTTTATCGGCCTTTACTTCAATCAGTGGCTTTTTTGCTGTCACTACTACGCCCTCAAGTTCAGTAGCAGCCCGGGTAATCACTATTTCTTCCACACTCTTATCATCCCCATTATAGCTAAAAGGTTTACTGTATGATTTGGTATAGCCAAGTGACGTTGCCATAACAAGGTAGCTCCCTGCATCTATGCCTTCAAAAGCATACACTCCGTTTTTATCGGTGGCATTTAGTTTCACAATAGAAGAGTCCTGGCTGTTTAATAATGATACAGTAGCTGAATTTAAGGTGTTGCCATCTGCATCTTTTATAATACCTGTGATCTTTTGGGCGTTTAAATTAGCATACCCTGCTAAAAATAGCAGTGACATTACAAGATTTTTAATAAGCATTGATTTTTAGAATTTGCTGCAAACCTACAAACTCACGTGTACTGCTGAAAGTAGTTGCCGCTGAATGGCTAAAAAAAACCGGCGAATGGTATAATAAAGCAAGTAAGCTGTTTTTACGCATTAATTACCTCCGCTGCCTATCCGGCTTTGCTCATCCCCCGCACCACCGGTCCTGCGCCTGGCAGGTGTCCCGTTTTTACCAAATTTATAAACAAAGGAAACATTTACCTGCCGGTTATCTCTTCTGCGGTCATTAAAGATATCTATATCCACATCTGCATAACGGGTATATCCTCTGAAATTCTGTGTTCTGAAAACATCTCTTACCCCAACCTTTACAGTTCCGTTTTTCTTTAATATTTGTTTCGAAATGGCTGCATTCATCGCGCCCATAGGCCGGCCAATAATCAATCCTTCCGAGGGATTGCTGACGTACCAGCCGCTGATTTCGCCTGTCCATGTTTTTGCAAAACTGAAACTGTTGCTCATATTCGCATCTAATGTATTTATATTAATTTCTACCGGAGTGTTTTCAGTACCTGAAACATATAACCCCTTATACAGATTATTAAATGCGCCGGTGTACAGGCTTAAGTTCCACCATTTTATAATTTGTTTGTTTACTGAAACAGAAGCACCCCATTGCCTGCGCGAGCTAAAATTTTCTGTTGTTTGAAAAGTTGTTTTCTTCTCTGTATTTTGTTTTAGCAGCTGGGTAATGATATTATTTGTTCGTGTATGGCTGACAGTAAAAGACAGAAAACGGTTGAACGTATGAGTCACTTCCACCCTGTTAGAAAATTCCGGTTGTAAATAGGGGTTGCCCTGGCCATAGGTAAGGGAATCGATAAAATAAACAAACGGGTTCAGGTCATTATAGCTCGGCCGCCTTATTCTGCGGCTGTATGCAGCACTCAGCTGGTTTTTATCGTTAATGCTATAAGCTATACCGGCATTGGGGAACAGGTTGGTATAATTTCTTCTAAACATAGAATCGTTCTGCTGCTGTATGCCTTTTGCGTGGGTATTTTCCACACGTAACCCGGCTGTAAGCTCCCACTTTTTTATACTTTTTGTTAAGATGGCATAAGCCGCATTAATATTTTCCCTGTAAATAAAATGATTAGTTCTCTGCTCATCAACATACCAGCCGGTAGTGGTGTCCCTTTGATATAAAACATTGTTATCTGTGCTTACAAAGCTGGTCTTAATACCTGCTTCCAGCTTCGTATTTTTATTGAACGGATGTATATAATCTGCTTTACCGCTGTATATATTAATAATAGAAGGCAGTACACCCTCAAGCATCACTGTTTTCCCCTCCTGTGTGTTATCAGGTTTGTACACTCTTGTTGTAAGAGTGTTACTGCTGCGATTACGATAGTAACCCTGATCCAGGTCAAAAGACACTTCTCTCCCGGTCGAATCAAACGTATGCCTGTAATTCAGATTAGTTGTAATATTTTTTGCACGCCCTCCATTGTAAGCATCTGATCTTAATATATTGTCCAGGTTATTAGCTGCATCATACAGTTCAGAAGTGCTGTTCTGCCAGTTATTCCATGGGTTTATATTACCGCTCACCACCACGCCAGCCACATCTTTGTCGGTAAAATAATAATCCATTCCAATCTTACCGTTATGCCAGGAGTTTTTATTGTGACGTTGTGTAGCTTGTTTGGACGAGCCGTTGAAAACACCCTCTTTATAAAAATTCCTGTTAATATTCATAATGCCCCAGCCTTCCCATGCACCACCATTATAGCTGCCAAACAGGTTTATTTTTTTATTGCGAACATTAAAATTAGCACCACCATTATACTTGGGATATAATCCCTGCGCATAATTAAAATTCATGTTTCCGTTTATCCCTCTTATCGTTCCCTTTTTGGTTTTGATGTTAATTACTCCTGCAGCTCCCGCCGCATCGTATTTTGCCGGGGGATTAGTCATTATCTCAATCTGATCAAGACTGCTGGCCTGCAGACTTTTTAAAAACGTGGCCAGATTTTGTCCGCTTAAATGAGTGGGCTTCCCATCTATTAATATCAAAACACCACCTTTCCCCTGCAGGCTGATATTATCATCATTATCCACAGATACTCCTGGTGATTTCTGCAGTATCTCTAATACATTCAGCCCTGCATTTGTTGGCGATGCGTCTACGTTTACTACCGTTTTACCTGCCTTAACTTCTATGGGTGGCTTTTTAGCAGTTACCACAACGCCAGCCATCTGTGTGCCTGTTTTCTCCAATACCATATTCTGTTCACTCGCTGTATCATGATGGAATACCTGGGAAAAAGTTTTTATATAACCCATGCTGGTAACCAGCAGCAGGTAATTGCCTGAGACAATATTATCAAACTGGTAAAGGCCTTCCTTATCAGTAACACCCATTTTAACCAATGCCGAGTCACCGGCTTTTAATAATGCAACGGATGCTCCGGGCAGAGGTTTAGAACCGATATCTTTTATTTCCCCTGCAACGGTTTGAGCCTTTGTAATTGTAGTAGCTGTAACAAGAGATAAGAGTAAAAGAAATAGACGCATAAAACTGGTTTGTATCTGACAAAACTATCTTGCGGCATTGCTTCTGAAAAGCTTTTAACGGTAAATGGTATAAAATACCCGCTGAAAGTGATAAAACACCATTTAGATGGGTTGACAATAGAGCTTTCCCTGTTAAGTCGTTTAAAACGGATAAATGTTACAACCCATAAAAATCCGCAGAACAGGGTAGCTGAAACAATACATTTTAAAAGAGGATAAAAAAAACTGCCGTTTCTAAAAAAATTCAAAGGTTTTACCCATATTTGTAGTATAAATAAACAATCATAGCTATGAGTTATCCGGATACACTACGTTATACCAAAGACCATGAATGGATTAAACTGGATGGCAATATTGCCACTATAGGTATTACTGATTTTGCCCAAAGGGAGTTAGGAGATATTGTTTTTGTGGAAGTAGAAACGATCGGCAAAAAACTGGATGCAAATGATGTGTTTGGTACAGTGGAAGCTGTGAAAACAGTGTCTGA
>DAOLFI010000939.1:0-1690 GCA_035326385.1 Niabella sp. | reverse complement strand
CCCTACACATCCATGTGGCTGCCTCCGCTTATACTGGCCCTGGGAGGAATATTGTTTGGTATTATGCCGGATTATGCGGGATCATTGTTTTCCCTGCAGGCAGCAAACACTATATTTGGAGCAGACACTCAGCTGCATCTTAAGATATGGCACGGATTCAACACAGTACTGGTATTAAGCCTGGTAACCCTTGCGGCAGGAATATTTGTCTATGTGATCAACAAACCCGGAAAAGAGCGGCTCAACTTTGTTAAAAAATTGAACCACCTTTCTCCTGAATACATAATGGGAAAATCAGTGGATGCTTTTTTCAGGTTTTCTGAATGGTACACAGGCAAATTCCACAACGGCTACCTGCGCTCCTATCACCTGCAGATCATTCTTTTTGCAGAAGCGTTACTGGCCTACAAGCTCTGGTTAAGCGGCCCCATTGAAATTGATTTTTTTTCGCTGGCCATGCTGAGCGTTTATGAAGTAGCTATTGTAGCCATCCTGATCGGCGCTTTGATCATGATGCTTACCACGCGCACAAGGCTTACTGCCGTAGTTTCCATGAGCGTTATAGGTTATTGTATTTGTTTGATGTTTGTTTTTTACAGCGCACCTGACCTTGCCATGACGCAGTTTACTATAGACACCCTTACCACTGTATTATTTGTACTGGTGCTGTATAAACTGCCTCCATTTCTGAACCTGGGCACTAAAAGAGAACGTTACAGGGATATTGCAGTGTCTTTAGTATTCGGGATTATACTTTGTATGGTGGCCCTTCAGGCGCACCATGAACCTATTGTTACGGCAACCAGTAATTTTTATGGCGATACGGCTTATACCGTGGCAAAGGGAAAAAACGTGGTAAATGTGATACTGGTTGATTTTAGAGGAATTGATACATTGTTTGAAACGGTGGTTTTAAGCATAGGAGCCATTGGCGTATATAATTTATTACGATTACGATTAAAACCTTCGGAGAAAGAATAACATGAGAAGCAGCATTTTACAAACAGCGACAAGATACCTGTTACCGATACTATTGCTTTTTTCGGTATTCCTTTTACTGCGCGGTCACTATTACCCCGGCGGCGGGTTCGTAGGCGGATTGGTAGCATCAATAGCTTTTGTGCTGCACAGCTTTGCCAACGGCACCGATGTTTCAATGAAGCTATTGGGCAGGAAACCTTTATCCCTCCTTCCTATTGGGTTAGGAATTGCCGCTTTTAGTGTTGTACTGCCTGTGTTCTGGGGCCTGCCTCCAATGACAGGACTTTGGCTTGAAGGTACTTTTCCTATAGTAGGATCGCTGGGCACAGCCCTGTTTTTTGATTTGGGTGTGTACCTGGTAGTAGTGGGTGTTGTATTAACCATTTTGTTCACCATTTCATTAACCGACGATTAGATCATGGAGCTACTTTTAATACTGGTTATTGGTATGTTATATGCAGGAGGCATTTATTTCATCCTGAGACGCAGCATGGTAAAACTGTTGTTGGGTATTATGCTACTGGGAAGCGCCACCAATATTCTAATATTTGTACTGGGCGCCATTGTAAAGGGGAAACCGCCCATTATTGGCTCTATGCAGGAGGTTTTAGACAAAGCAAGTGCCGACCCGGTTCCGCAGGCGCTCATACTTACAGCTATTGTGATCAGCTTTGCCCTTACGGCTTTTGCCATTGTGCTGCTTAAAAGG
>DAOLFI010000938.1:0-1691 GCA_035326385.1 Niabella sp. | reverse complement strand
TTGACTACTCACTATTCACTTCCTCATTCCGTTCTCAAACTCTTCACCGGGTTGGCCGTTGCTGCTTTGATGGCCTGATAGCTAACTGTGAGCAAAGCAATGACAGCCGATACAAGAGCAGCGATAATAAACATCCACCATTGCATCTCCACACGGTAAGAAAAGTCCTGTAACCATTTTTGCATCAGCCACCAGGCAATGGGCGTTGCAATAACCACCGATATAAACACCAGCAATAAAAACTCTTTTGATAATAATCCTACAATACCAGGTACCGAAGCGCCCAGCACTTTGCGGATGCCAACTTCTTTTGTACGCTGGAATGCGGTAAGAGTAGCAAGCCCAAATAAACCAAGACAGCTGATTAATATAGCTATAATTGTTGCAGCGTTCACTAATTGCTGCATCTGCTCTTCATTTTTATACAGCTTCTTTATTGTATCGTCGTAAAAAGTATAATTGAACGGAACACCGGCATACAGTTTTTTCCATTGCTGCTCCACCATACTTATAGCGGCTTCCCATAGAGAGGGATCTTCCGGGAGCCTGATATTAAGCGTAGTGCTTTGGTTTTTACTGGTGGCGATAAGTACCGGTTTTATTTCTGACCGTATATTAAACTGGTGAAAATCGGCTACTACGCCTACGATAGGGTAGGTTCGCGATCTGTCTGAAGGAGATGCCAATACTTTGCCTATCGCGTCCTGTGGTGATTTAAAGCCATAAGCTTTTACGGCCTTTTCATTTATTACAAGCTCGTTCATAGTATCAGCAGGTGCAAAATTTCTCCCTGCCAGCAGGTGAAAATCATATAGCTTTAAATAATCCGCATCGCCGAATTTCATATTTACCTGCTGCTGAATTTCGGCAGTGTCTTTATAGTAGCTCAGCATATTTCCCATTATAGAATTATCCATAGGCTTATTTCCCAGCGATACGCCTTTAAGCAGAGAACTTTTTTGAAGCTCAGTTTTTAAAACGAACTGCTTGCCCTTATAATCCGGAACATCATTGAGGTAATAAGGAACTGTAACGGTGATGATACCGTTTTTATTAAACCCTAACTCCTTATGCAACGCATATTTAATTTGCTGGCCAATAATAACGCTGCTGATAATAAATACCTGCGCTATTAGGAACTGGAAAACAATAAGGCCCTTGCGTAATGAAAGCCTGTTGCTGCCCGCCATTTTCCCGGTAACGCCTTTGAGCACGTTTACCGTGTTTACTTTTGTTGAAAGCCATGCTGGGTATAAGCCGGAAAATATTGAAATAACAATGATCAGGGTCAGCAGGAACATCGCCATGCCTGTGTAATTCATATAATTGAAAAGGCCGGGAGGTAAAAAATCTGCAAATATTTTTACGGCTAAAGAGGTGAGTGCAAAGGAGAGGAGCGCGGCAAACGATGTAACAACAAACGTTTCTGTCATAAGGCGCCGGATAAGCGCGCGGGACGAGCTACCTAATGTTTTACGGATACCTATCTCTTTTGCCCGCTGGGGAAGCTGGGCTGTGCTTAAGTTAATATAATTAATGCAGGCTAACAATAAAAGGAAGGCGCCTACTATGATCAGCCCGTTCAATACTTTTTTGTTAGCTGTCCTGGTTTGAGCGTTGAACTGACCTTCAAAATGCTTTTGCGACATAGGTAGAACATCATACCAACTGCTATATTTATATTTCTCAAA
>DAOLFI010000113.1:0-8022 GCA_035326385.1 Niabella sp. | reverse complement strand
GCCCCTCCCCGAAGAGTAGGGGTAGCAGAAGCGTTCGTATCTTGGGAAATCATTTTTGTTTAAGCAAATTTTACTATTGTCAGTTAAGTTGGCTGCGATTTAATATAAACTTTTTTCCGCAAAGGCGGCTATTTCGCTTTTCATATCCTGCAGGTAATCAATATCGTCAAAACCGTTCATCAGATTATGCTTTTTATACCCGTTGATATCGAATGATTCGCTTTCGCCGGTTGCCAGGATGATAACTTTTTGTTCGGGAAGATTTACCTCGATCTCTGTTTTAGGATCGGCTTCTATTGCTTTGAAGATCTTATCCAGAAAAGCTTCACTGACTGTTACCGGAAGGATACCGATGTTTAATGAGTTCCCTTTGAATATATCTGCAAAAAAACTTGAGATTACGCACCTGAATCCATAATCATAAATAGCCCATGCCGCATGTTCACGGCTGGAGCCGCTGCCAAAATTCTTGCCTGCTGCCAGTATCTTCCCCGAATAGATGGGGTTGTTTAATACAAAATCCTGTTTAGGCGTATCATCACTGTTATAACGCCAGTCGCGAAAAAGATTATCGCCAAAACCTTTACGTTCGGTTGCTTTTAAGAAACGGGCAGGTATGATCTGGTCAGTATCCACATTTTCGATAGGTAAAGGAACTGCAGTGGATGTTAATACTGTAAATTTATCGTAAGCCATTTTTAATTTTAGATTTGAAATTTGTAATTTGAGTTGACGGGTGACGTGTTTTACTGTCATCTGTCAAAAAACACCTGTCTTCTAAGCGGTAGCTTCTTCCATTAACTCCCTGGGATCGGTAACAACACCGGTAACTGCTACTGCAGCGGCTACGTAAGGACTTGCCAGCAAAGTACGTGCGCCGGGGCCCTGACGACCTTCAAAGTTCCGGTTACTGGTACTTACTGCGTATTTACCTGCCGGGATCTTATCATCGTTCATAGCCAGACATGCTGAGCAGCCAGGCTGCCTTAATTCAAAGCCCGCTTCTGTCAGGATATCTAAAATACCTTCTTCTTTAATCTGGGCTTCCACAATATGCGAACCGGGAACCAGCCAGGCAGTAATATTTTCGGCTTTTTTCTTTCCTTTTACAATAGAGGCAAAAGCACGGAAATCTTCAATACGGCCATTGGTACAGCTGCCTAAAAAAACATAGTCTATTTTTTTTCCAATTAATTGATCCTCTTCACTAAAATCCATATAAGCTAAAGATTTTTTGTAGGAAGCCTCGCCATCCTTAACCTCTGAAGCTTTAGGTATTTTCCTCGTAATGCCGGTACCTAAACCCGGGTTGGTTCCATAAGTGATCTGGGGCTCAATATCAGCTCCGTCAAAAGTCAGCTCATAATCAAAAGCAGCGCCTTCATCTGTTTTTAATGTTTTCCAGTAAGCCAGCGCTTGATCCCAGGCTTCACCTTTTGGCGCTTTATCCCTGCCTTTTATATAATTGTAAGTGGTTTCATCGGGTGCTATCATACCGCCACGCGCACCCATCTCAATAGACATATTACAAACGGTCATGCGGCCTTCCATGCTCATATTTTCAAAAACCTCACCGGCATATTCTGCAAAATATCCTGTAGCACCGCTTGCTGTAATTTGAGAAATGATGTATAAAGCCACGTCCTTAGGCAAAACGCCTTTACCTAATTTACCATTAATGGTAATGCGCATTTTTTTAGGCTTTGGCTGCATGATACATTGCGAGGAAAGTACCATTTCTACTTCAGAAGTACCGATACCGAAAGCAATGCTTCCAAATGCACCATGTGTGGAAGTGTGAGAGTCACCACAAACAATGGTCATACCCGGCTGCGTAATACCGTTTTCAGGTCCTACTACGTGCACAATACCATTTTTCGGACTTCCCAAAGCCCAGATAGAAATACCATATTTTTCAGCATTGCTGGATAATGCCGCTAATTGTTTAGCGGACAGGGGATCCTGAACCGGTAAATGCTGATTGACCGTTGGTGTGTTATGGTCGGCAGTTGCAAAAGTGCGTTGGGGGTACATTACGCCAATACCCCTGTTTTCCAGACCTAAAAAAGCCACCGGGCTGGTTACTTCATGAATAAAATGGCGGTCGATTAACAATACATCGGGCCCGTCTTCAATTTTTCTTACCACATGGGCGTCCCAAACCTTATCAAACAAAGTAGTTGGATTTGTACTCATTTGTAATAAATTCTTATAGTTAAAAATATCAATGCAAACGTTGCTTTTCGAAAGCACGTAAAGGTAGCAATTATTTAAGGTAAAATAACCAGAACCCGCTGGTTTTTAGCCTTTACATCTTTGGGTGCATCATATTGGAAATTGTAAATATTGAAAAGAAGGCTGATATCAAAGCTGAACAGATTTATTAATTTACTATTCAAATAAATTTAAAATAAAAAATTGATCTTCAATATATTATTTACAATTACATGTATTTTAAAAAGATATTTGTTTCGATTGCCAAATACCTGCCTGGAAATGTATTAAGAATTTGGCTACTGTAATTGAAGTATTATTTAAGCTCTTTTACCATTACAAAATCATTCATCCAGAAACCGTTGCCGATAGAAATATCTTCTGTTTCTACAATTTCGTAACCCTGGCTTTTATAAAAATTTACAGCTGCGTTATGACGGTTTACATTAAGGTATAGGGCAGAGGCGCCATAATCCTTTACTAACTGCTCCATTTGTTGTAATTGATGCTTCCCCAATCCTTTTCCATGCAGCTGGTGAGAAAGGTAAATTTTGTGCAGTTTGTATGATGTGTTATTTTTTCTTTCGATAGCAGTATAGCCCACATCTGCTCCTTCATAATGGAGAATATAAAACTCTACGCCACGCTCCAGCTCTTTTTTAAGAACAGGAATGGCATACATCATTTCCATCATATAAGCAATTTGCTCGTTTGAAAGGATATGCGTAAAAGATCCTGGCCAGATCTTATAAGCCAGTTGTTGAATTATTTCTATTTCATGCTCCGATAATCTCCTTATACTTTTATCCATGTCTCTATGCGTCGGGGATTAACATTTACCCTGCATCTTCAAAGTTGCAACATTTTAAATTTATAGCATAGCATTAAATAATGAAATAATTTCTGTTTTTGATTTGGATTTTTCCAATTTCAACTTCATATAACTCTTCCAGCAAATCTGTTGTCATTGCGCTTAAAAAACCATGCGAAAGAAGGTTGCGGTTTTTTAACATAATAAAATGCGTACAATATTTTGCTGCAAGGTTAATATCATGCAGTGCCATTATAATTGTTTTTCCGCTCAGGCTGATATTTTTAAGCAGGGAGAGTGTCTCTGCCTGATGCCTGGGATCAAGGTTAGAAGTTGGCTCGTCTAAAATGATTATTGGCGTTTCCTGGGCCAGTGCCCGCGCCAGGAAAACTCTTTGTCGTTGCCCGCCGCTTAATTGATTTATATCTTTCAGTACCAGATCCTCCAGCTTGAGGTTTGCCAGAATTTCAAATACAATTTGCTTATCCTTTTGAGAGGGTTTCCATCCCATATACGGATTGCGGCCTGCCAGTATAGTGTCGAAAACAGTAGTGGAAAACGCCAGCGTTTGTGATTGCTGCACATAGGCTATTACTCTTGATAATTGCCTGCGCTCTATATTTGCCACCTTCTGATCGTATATGAAAATAGCTCCTGCAGAAGGGTTCAGTATACCGGTAATAAGTTTTAAGAGTGTAGACTTCCCACATCCATTAGTACCTAAAACAGCTGTAAAGCTATTCTCTGCAAAACGATGGGACAGGCCTGCAAGTACAGGCTGACTATTGTACGAAAACTGCAGGTTTTCAAGTGTTATGATCGCCATAAATAGAAACTTTTTGACTTAAGCATTAAGACAATAAACACCGGCGCTCCAATTACCGAAGTCACAATACCTACCGGCAAGGCAATGGGGCTAATTATAGTCCGGGAAATAATATCACAGGCCAGTAAGAAAACAGCCCCGGTAAGCGCTGTGCCGGGAATTAAGAAGATTTCATTGCCACCTATCAAACGCCTGACAATATGCGGAATGACTAATCCTACAAAAGCAATTATTCCATATACTGATACAACAACTGAGGTAATAAGCGAGGCCATTATCATACTAGTAAGCCTGAACCGCTTTACGTTTACGCCCAGGCTTTGTGCAATATCATCGCCCTGGTTCAGCGCATTATAATGGCGGGCATTTGCGGTAAAGTACAGGCATAACGGTAGTATAACAAGTGCCTGAACAAAGACGTCATGCAATGTTCCTTTTGAAAGGTCCCCAAAGTGCCAGTACACTATAGATGCCAGCTTACTATCATCTGCAAAAAATTGTAACCCGGAAGTAAGTGCTGCAAAAAGGGGGCTTACAATTATACCTCCCAATACCATAACAACAGGCGATGCACCCTGCTGGCGGGATAAAAACAAAATAAAAAAACATCCGGATAAAGACCACGCAAATGCTGATAAGGGTATTACTATCTGCTGTGCAATGCCTGAAGGAACGAAATTAACTATTGATGGCATCATGATAGCCAATGAAGCACCAAAGGCAGCTGCATTTGACATACCCAGTGTAAAAGGGGATCCCAAAGCATTACGTAAAACGCTTTGCATAATAGTACCGGATACAGCTAGCGCCAGCCCGCTTAATACTGCAGCAAACAACCGGGGCAGGCGTATGGAAAACAATATCTTTTCCTGTAATTCGCTTCCTTTCCCGGTAAAGATATTGCCAAGATCTGCAACTGATATGATGCCAGAGCCGGTTATCATACCCAATATTAAAAAAATGACCAGCAAAAAAGTGATAACCGTAAAATAGATGATCCGTTTTCTCCTGATGGCATTAT
The DNA here is from genome assembly GCA_035326385.1 of Niabella sp. Taxonomy (GTDB): domain Bacteria; phylum Bacteroidota; class Bacteroidia; order Chitinophagales; family Chitinophagaceae; genus Niabella. The sequence goes on along the minus strand of DAOLFI010000113.1, from coordinate 3,150 downwards.
ACTCCTGCATATTTCTTTTTATTAGTTATTCTTGTTTTCTGCCGGCACAAAAGGCTGATACGTGCTCGCCAGTTGAGGGAAGATATCAGTACCATAAAAAAACAGCATAACCTGCTTTGCCTTTGCTGCAGTTTCTACATCACTGAATCCCTGCGGAAAAATAGTTTTTCCAATAAACCAGGTATTGCAAAGCAGGTTCTCAAAATTTATGGAATGCCAGTTAAAAGGCAGTACTGTATATATATTCTTTTCTTTCAGAGCGCTGAGTGAATGGAAGACCGGTCTTGACAGCTCTTTCTCCCATATACTTTTACCGGCCACATCCAAAAATATATAAGGCGGATCCCATTGCAATACCTGTTCTATGTTCAGTAAAGTATTTTTCTGGCCCGATCCTATGGCTCCGTATTCCTCCATTATCATATCAGCAGGATTGCTTATTCCCAGGTAGTAAAAAGGCGGATAATGTACACGCGTAGACGCTAATCCGTGAGCACCATTAAAGGCTACCCCGCCAATATATGCTGATGTTTTGCTATTAAGAAAGGGCGATACCCTTGTTTGCCACTCCCTGATATTTTCTTCAATAAAGCTGATAAGACTATCTGCCCGCTGCTGTTTTTTTAAAAGCACTCCCAGACTGTTCAACCCATTATAAAAATCCTTTTTCATATCTACCATATCGCCGTAGGTTACAACAAATACCGCTTTGCCCGTTTTTTCCTGCAACTGATCGGCTTCCTGTGCTGTCATATAAGTAGCAATTACCACATCTACATCACTGGCTGCCAAAAGTTCCGGATCAACGCTGTTCCCAACTCCCATTACAGGCAGGCCTTTAAGAAAAGGATTGGCCATCAGGTAGCCAACTGTCCTGTTTTTTTCGTTCTGCTCGATATACGATACTTTATCAGCCGACAACATATAACAAACCATCCGTAATGCACCAGCCCTCAGCGTATATATTTTTCTGATAGTCTCCGCCACCGCAATTTTTCTTCCCAGGGCATCTGTTACAATTCTTGTGGGAATATCCTGCTGAAGTCCGTTGACTGAATTGCAGCTGACGTATAATGCTGGTATGGCCAGCATCAACCCATAAAGAAAAGCGTTGCAATTTGATATAAGCTTACTCATTTTTTGTTTGGGATTAAAAATTAAGCGTTAGCCCCGTATAATAGTAGGCTCCGGAAAAACCAAACTGGTTTACATTCCTGTTGAATGGAGACTGACCGCTTCCGTATGCTGAAAGTGTGTTCAAAACGCGGTCGGGGTAAACATTACTTAGGTTGTTGGCTCCTATTGTAAACTGCAGCTTTTTGAACAGCAGGTAGGAGAGAGAAGCGTCAATCAGGGTTTTCCCTCCAAACTCCTGCACCACGTGCTGTCCGCCTGATCTCTCCCATGCCGCCACTTTGCCAAAATAGGTGGCACGTGCCTGCGCCTGGAACTTTCCGTTTAAGTAATGGATATTTAAAATTACTTTCTGACGGGGCTGAGCTGTTTCTATTAATGCGATATTAATGGTATCAATAATGGCAACCTTTGCCTGGGTTCCGGATTGAATTTCCTCCGGCGTATTTTTAATATCACGCACCTCGGTGTGGTTAAGGGTTGCCGCAATATTCAGGCTAAGCACCTGGTTGCCTCCGAAGTTCCAGTGGTAACCAGTAGCTACATCTATTCCTTTTGTAATTGTATTCACATGATTGGTAAAGAAAGAAATGCTTTGAATGCCCGTTCCCTCCAGTTTATCTTTTAACGCCTGTACATTATTTACTGCAAGCGCTTCTGATATAATGATTTTGTCATTTACACGAACCAGGTAAGCATCTGTAGTCCAATAAAATTTTCCAGCTTTAAAGGTGAAGCCGGCATTAAAGCTGGTGGCAATTTCCGGCCTGGGATAGCTTATGCCTATCTCACTGAGAAAAGGATCATCGCTGCCATATTGTTTTGTGTAGCGTATTTGGCCTGCCTGTACCAGTGTGCTGGTAGCGCTGTTATAAACCTGCTGTAAGCTGGGCGCTCTAAATCCCCTGTTAACAGAGCTTCGCAAAAACAAACCGGGAGTCACCTTATATAATGTTGCAATTTTACCTGAAACATTAGCCCCGAAATCACTGTAATTTTCAAACCGGGCCGAGCCTGCTATCATCCACTTTTCTGTTATATCCAGTTCAACATCGGCAAATGCAGCAACGTTGTTCCGGTATTTATGCGCCTCATCTTCCGGTGCAGTAGCCGCTATACCCTGTACACCCGGTGCTTTATTTTGTGTAAGCGCCAATGGGCCTACCCTAAAGGAATTTTCATCACCCTTGCGGCTGGTATATTCATCTATCCTGAACTGGCTGCCAAAAGCAAAGCTGGCATTATAAAGATTCCATAGTCCTTTATAATTCCTGGAGATGGCTGCGTCTGCAATGAACTGGTTAAAGGAGCTGAAACCTACATAAAAATCTGTTGGAGAATCAGCTCCCATAGAGGCGTTAACCGTATTGCGCGCATAGCGGTGTACTGCGTTACGTCCAAAAGAAGTACTGAAATCCATATTCCAGCCGTTCATCATGTTTTTATCTATTCCAACCGATATGGAATAGTCCCTGTCTTTTGAGGGAAATTCCGGTGTGAATCCATCAGGGTATATAGCCGGATTTGAATTGGCATTGCCCGGGATTGCGTTCCTGAAGAACCCATACACTAATGCCTGCTTATAAGAAATTCCTCCAAAGCTATATAGCCGCCATTTATCACTTACAGGATATGCCGCATTATAAAAAAACTGGTTTGCTTTTACTTCGCTGGCGCCAAAAACACCTACCCGGAAGGGGGCACTTGCCGGATATACTCCTCTTGCCGCACGGGTGCTGTCGTCTGCCTGGCGATTGCCACTGTATATAGTACCCGTGTATGGATCAGACCGGTTGGTTTCTCCAAGTGTTTGGTGCATTAATGTGAAATTGAAAAAGCTGTTTTCTTTATTAAGCTTAAACCCGTAATTGAGCGCTGCGCTATAATTGGTACCATCACCTTTGGCAGTAGTACCAATCCTTGTGTAGAGTGTTCCCTGGTTCACTGTTTCTTTCAATCTTAAGTTAATGGCTCCTGCAATGGCATCGGAACCGTACTGGGAAGCCGCTCCATCTT
>DAOLFI010000112.1:0-8032 GCA_035326385.1 Niabella sp. | reverse complement strand
CAAAGTCCTCCCCTCGGGAGGGTTTGGGTGGGCGTTACAGCTACGGGGATAGCGCCGGACTCCGTGCCTGCAGCAGGCAAGTACACCGGACTTCCCTTTTAACTCCGCAAACGCTGCGGAGACCAAAAATCGCGGCAAAAGTAAGGAAATGCATTAAGTTTGTTTAAGCATGAACAGAAAAGGACTTCACATATTTACGCACATGGGCTGCTGGCTGCTTTTTATTTTTCTCATTGCTGCCTTTCTTAATAATAGCAACGGGAACAGCAATAACTGGCTACAAACTATTTTTTCGCTTCCGTTTCTGTTGTTCGTTATTTTTTTTGTCATGCTATTCTATCTTAACCTGTATGTACTGATGCCTTATCTTTTCTTAAAGAAAAAATATACAGTTTATACATTTACAGCCGTTGCATTACTCATTATTTGCTTTTATATAAAGCCTTTTGAACAGGTAATGCAACGCTCACGCGGTAATGAGGCCATGCAAATCCGCCCTAACGAAATGACTAACAGAGGTATGCCGCCACCGCCACATATAACCCGGGGAAACCGGCCACCACCATCTCCTCCCCATACACCAGTAAACGGCCCTCCTGCTGAAGCCAGGCAAGTGCGCATTGATATCATCAGCCTGGTCTTATTTTTTATGGCAATGGCCGGCAGTGCCATGTTAGTATTGTCAAAGCAATGGCGCATTACCGAAAAAAACAAAACGCTTGTAGAAGTACAAAAGGCAAAAGCAGAGCTTGCTTTTCTTAAAGCGCAAATAAGCCCGCATTTCCTTTTTAATGTGCTGAATAATATCTATGCGCTTGTAATTACTAAAAACGATAACGCCGCATCAGGCATCCTCCGTCTTTCCAATATTATGAGATATGTTACAGATGATGCCCGGGCCGATTTTGTACCTGTAGAAAAGGAAATTGCCTGCATCAACGATTTTATAGCCCTGCAAAAATTAAGGTCAGGTAAAAATACCACAGTAAACTATACCGTAACCGGGGAATATGGAAATGTAATGGTGGCCCCGCTCATCCTTATGGCTTTTGTAGAAAACACTTTTAAGCATGGTATAAGCAATCATCTTCCAGCAGCAATAAATATTGATATTAGCGTAAAAGGGGCAACTATTCATCTTACAACTCAAAATGCCATTTTTAAAAAGAAGCATTCCGAAGCAAGGGACGGCGTGGGACTTCAAAATGTAGTGCAAAGGCTGGAATTGCTTTATCCCCGCAGGCATCAGCTTCATATAAACACAGAAAATGATATTTTTAAAGTGTTGCTTGTACTGCAAAATGCAACAATATAATTCAACCTGCCCATGAAAATAAAAGCCATCGCCATAGATGATGAACCACTGGCGCTTGAAATTGTGAAACAATATTGCATGCAGCTTCCTGGTATTGAGCTGATACAAACTTTTGACAATGCTGTTGCCGGACTGGCGTATATCCATCAGCACCAACCTGATCTGCTGTTCATTGATATTGACATGCCGGATATTAACGGCATTGATCTCATTAACAGTTTAGAAACAAAACCCATGATCATCTTTACTACCGCTTATAAAGAATTTGCCCTTGATGGTTTTGAGCTGGAGGCCGTAGATTATTTATTAAAGCCTTTCAGCTTTGAGCGGTTTGAAAAAGCGTTTCAGAAAGCAGCATCAAAATATAAATCGGCCAATAGTGAAGACGGGACACCGGCGCATATTTTTGTATATACAGAATACAGGATGAAAAAGATTTTGCTGCAGGATATTATTTATATCGAAAGTCTGGACGATTATATAAAGATCCATTTGGCGAATGACAAACCGGTCATGACATTAATGTCCCTGAAAAAAGTATCAGAAAAGCTGCCGCCCGGACAGTTTATTCGCATCCATCGAAGCTATATCACCTCTGTAAAGTACCTTTCTGAACTATCAGGCCGGAAAATAAAGCTGACCAGTGGCACAGAGCTCCCCGTAGGAGAGCGCTATGCCTCCGAAGTAAACAAATGGACCAAACCCGATTAACAGATTCTTAAGGGATTCCCCGGTACATTTTGCCGGTTCACCTATCAGATTTTTATTCGCCTTCCGAGTTTCATAACCTTGTATTGAAAATCAAAAAACAGGTATATGGAAAGGAAAAAATTTTTATCGCAAAGCCTTACGGCGTTAGGTGTTGCCTTTGTAGCACCCATTACAAAAGCATGCAGCAAAACGGATGTGATAGGTGATACAGACGAAACAGGATCAGGCTCCTGCACTACCACTCCTTCAGAAACAGAAGGTCCCTTCCCTACTAAATCGCCTTCCGCTTTAGTACAGTCAAATATAGCAGGCGACAGAACGGGCGTTCCCCTATCTGTAAAAATTTATATCACCAACCGTAACAACAGTTGTGCAGCGCTGGCCAATGCTATTGTTGATATCTGGCATTGCGATGCAGCAGGAAATTATTCGGAATACGGAGGAACAGGAATGCAGTCAACCAACTACACCAGTGTACACTGGCTGCGCGGCCGGCAAACCACCGGCAGCAATGGCCTGGTAACATTTACCAGCATTTTTCCGGGCTGGTACAGTGGTCGCGCACCACATATACATGTGCATGTATATAACAGCAGTGGCAGGTCACTACTGGTTACTCAAATAGCTTTTCCCACTGATATATGTAATACGGTTTATACAACTGCATCCCCTTATAGCACCCGCGGCACGCAGGATACACAAAACTCCAGGGACAATGTATTTGCAGATTCACTTGATTTTGAGATGTCGGCAGTTACAGGAAGCGTTTCTGAAGGCTATACACTAACACATACCATCAATGTAAGCGCTTAGCGTTATGCTCCATCTGAAGTATAGAAAAGAATATATCAACAGTTAATTTATAACACATGAAACAGATACAACTTGCCTACCGTAAAATAATAGACGCTCAAAGCACATCGGTATGGGAGCGGTATGTGTTTGAAGATTCCTATAAAGAGTTTTTAATGCAGTTCCAGTTCTATAATACGGAAAACAAATACTATACATTTTCCCGGTTATCAGCAGCTATACCGGCAGCAGAAAAACTACATTTCCTGGTTAGCACGGCGGTTACCGGTTATATAACACAATTACAAAATAAAATACCCGGTATACAAAATACATTAGGAAAGATATTCCTGCCATTTCACCTGTATTGCTTTGAAATTATCGACTCCGACATCCGCGATAAGAAAGCTCATCGCGTTGCTATTATTTTTTACAGCGAACCTCTGCAATGGCTGGATACCATCGGAGAGCACCTGCTCATTTCTATACATACAGGAAAAGAAAGCACCCATAATAAAGAGATGATCCGGACAGAACTTGTGAAGCTGCAGCCGTTTATGAGTATTTATTCACTTCAAAAAACAAATCATGCAACAGCAATCCCAGGCCAGGATATTCTTAGCTGACAAATACCAGGTGATTCAAACTGAGTACAGCCGCAGCATCCATGTATTTACGGATCGTACACCAGCATTCAACAACCTGGCAGCCGTTAAAGATGAAACACTTGCCGCCAAAAGCAGTACAGCATATTACTTTGATACCGGAGCCGTATTACTTCCGGTAGTAGGCACCCTTGTTTTCAGGCAGGAGGAAAAGGAAGCGGAACTAAACTGCGGAGAAATAATGGTTATTAACAGCACCACGGCCATCAGCATATCTAACCCGTATGATGACTGCCTGGTCAATTATATCATTGTTAGTTTTGAAACGCTTTTTGATCAGGCTGCTATGGTGTATCAATATCCCTTTGATCTGAACGCCTATAAAAACAAAATGCTGGATGTATTTAGTAACAGTATGCTTTGCATCTCTCTTGGAAAATTTGATATGCGCAGGGAAACCACCTACTACCTTTCCGGCGGGAACAAAGCCTGTTTTTGCCTTGTAATACAGGGGTCATTTGAAATAGAAGGCAGGCTGCTGCACGAACGTGATGCGCTTGCCGTATGGGATACAGAAGAAATGGATATTGAGTCCCTGGGAAAAGAATCTATACTTTTTTTAATTGAGCAGCCAGTCAGCAACTTGCCTTCTTCACTATAATACTAATATAACTAACATAGAAAATAATATAATTATGAACACGAACATTACTACACAACGGTCTTTTTTATCAGCCCTGCTGTTATTTCTATATGCCGGAATGCTCTTCAGCAGTTGCTCAAAAACAGATGTCACCGGCACTACAGATGAGAACGGAACCGGAAGTACAGGAGGTACGGGCAGCAGTGGCAGTAGCAGCAACAGCTCCCTGACTATTGAAGACATATCTACTATAAGCAGTGCGAAAGAAGGGAATACAGACAGCGCTTATAATGCCGATGACCTTATAGCCAACTCCTCTTTTACCTCGCAGGTGCTCATTACGTTTAGTGGCGCATCGGCTACTGTCAACAACCCGCTATCCGCCAGCGGCGTATCGGTTACCACCAGCAGCGGTGATGTAACGGTTACGTCTACCGCTAAAAATGTTGAGTACGTAGTGTCCGGCACTACAACCAACGGATCGGTAAAAATTTATAGCGATAATAAATTTAAGCTCACCCTCAGCGGCACTGCTATTACTAATAATGACGGTCCGGCTATCAATATTCAATCCAAGAAAAGAGTATTCATTGAAGTGGCAGATAATACAACTAATACACTGGCCGATGGAAGCACTTATGCCACAAGCACAGAAGATATGAAGGGTACTATTTTCAGTGAAGGGCAGTTAATCTTTACCGGCAATGGCACCCTTAATATAAAGGGCAATTATAAGCACGGTATTGCCAGCGATGATTATGTGAGAGTGCAGAGCGGCACCATTAACATAACAGGAGCTGCCACCGATGGCATACACACTAACGATGCTTTTATTGCTGATGGCGGTACATTAAATATCACTGCTACCAGCGATGGTATAGAATGCGAAGAAGGGTACATTGTTATCAATGACGGGAACTTCACTATTAAAGCTGGTGATGATGGTATTGCAGCTTCTTATGATACTGATGCAACTATTGATCCGTATGTAACTATCAATGGCGGCTCATTTAATATTACCAGTACAGCAGGCGAAGGCATAGAAAGCAAAAGCACCCTAACCATTAACGACGGCACTTTTAATATCAAAACTTATGATGACGGTTTAAATGCCGGTAAAGCTATTTATATTAATGGCGGAACCCTGTATGTGTACAGCAGTAATAATGATGGTATTGACTCTAATGGTATTATGACAATAACCGGGGGTAAAACCGTTTCTGTGGGAGCAGGCTCTCCTGAAGAGGGTTTTGATTGCGATAACAATACATTCAAAATAACCGGCGGCATTATCGTTGGTATTGGTGGCGCCACCAGTATGCCTACGGCTAATGTAAGCACGCAAAGATCTGTAAGGCTTGGAGGAGCAAGCGCTAGCCAGTTAGTGCATATAGCCGCTACAGATGGCAGCGCTGAAGCACTGACCTTTACAGTGCCCCGCACCTACACTACTCTGCTATTCTCCAGCCCTAAACTTAAAGCAAGTACATCTTATATTGTTTATACAGGAGGTTCTGTAGATAATGGCGTTAGCTTGAACGGGCTATATACCAGCGGCACATATGTTAAAGGCAGCGCTGCTTCCGGCACCACTTTTACCACCTCATCAATGGTTACCACTGCCGGTGGCAGCGGCGGCCCGGGAGGTGGCAGATAAATGAAGAGGCAATAAGAGGGATATACAAAGCGCCTGCTATATAGCGGCGCTTTTTCATTATCAATGATCTTACCTGAAAAGTTTTAATGGGGCAGCTTTTCCCGAAACAAACCATAGACCCAGGTACCTGCTATGGCGCTTAATAGCACCACCACAACAACAGTAAAGCCGCTTCCTATCTGTGCAAACAAAGGTCCGGGGCAGGCGCCTGTCATAGCCCAGCCCAGTCCAAATAATAACCCGCCTATAACCTGCCCTTTGTTAAACTTTTTGGGATGGAAAATTATAGCTTCACCATGTATGGTTTTTATGTTGAGCCTTTTTATAAGCCATACTGAAATGGTGCCTACCACTACCGCTGAACCAATTACCCCATACATGTGAAAACTTTGCAGGCGAAACATTTCCTGTATCCGGAACCATGAAACAATTTCTGCCTTTACGAAAACAATACCGAACAGCAAACCTACTGCCAGGTACTTAAAATTATACCACCACGGGTGCTTCAGCTCTGTTTCATTTACGCACATGGTATCCAGTGAGCGTACTTCATAATCTGTAATATCTTTTTGCATTGCGAACCATTATTATAATTTAAGAATAAAGGGAAGGATCAGGTTGGCCATAATAAATCCGCCGGCCATAAAACATATAGTGGCTATAAGAGAGGGCCATTGCAGATTGCTTAATCCCATAATGGCGTGACCGCTGGTACAGCCGCCGGCATATCTTGTTCCGAAACCAACCAAAAAGCCGCCAATCACCAATAAAATAAATCCTCTAGCCGAAATCAGCCCCTGCCAGCTAAATATTTCTGCAGGCAAAAGATGCTGGTTGTCGGTAATATCATATTGGTTTAATGTGGTCATTAAAGCCGGTGACACCTGTACAGCATCAGGATTGGCCAAAAACTGCGCAGCTATAAAACCACCCACCAAAATACCGGCTACAAAGAACAGGTTCCAGGCTTCTTTTTTCCAGTTATACTTAAAAAAAGGGATACCGGCAGGTAAACAGGCAGCACATATATGCCTCAGGTTAGCAGAGATGCCAAAATGCTTATTGCCTAACAATAGTAAAGCCGGCACTGTTAATCCTATTAATGGGCCTGCAACATACCAGGGCCAGGGTTGTTTAATCCATTCAACTATCATTTATAAAACTTATTTATTTACCAGATATTTCAACGTATCAGGCAGTAAAATACACTGCCAGTTCGTGAACAACAATATATACTCCCATCAACAGCACAAACCAGCCAAATCCCCTTTTCAAAATACTTCCTTTTATTTGCTTGCCTATGGCTGTTCCTGCCAAAACACCAACAACTGCTATACATGTCAGCTTCAGCAACAAATTCCAATCCATAACATGATGTGTAATATCATCTGCAAAACCCGCAAGGCTGTTAACCGTAATAATAACCAGCGATGTACCAATAGCTGTTTTAACCGGAAGGCGTAATAACAGTATTAAAGCCGGTATCAATAAAAATCCGCCGCCCGCTCCCAGCAGGCCTGTTACCAATCCGATACCAATGCCATACACTGAAATTTTAAATAGCCCGGCCCTGGGCGCATTATTTATGGCTGCATTAGGTCCTGCTTTTATCATGGAAAATGATGAAACGATCATTAAAACAGCAAACAGCAGCATGGTTATTAATGATACCGGCACAGCATAGCCGCCCACATACAAAGACTGCGGCAAATGCGGTATAACATAATGCCTGATACAAAATACGGTAAGTACAGACAGCGTTCCGAAAATCAGAACGGTTTTCATATCTACCGTTTTATTAGCCAGGTTGGCTACAGAACCCACCAGGCTGGTAATACCTACTATAAATAAAGAGTAAGAGGTAGCCAGAACCGGGGAAACATCAAACAGGTACACCAGTATAGGTACAGTTAGTATGGATCCGCCGCCGCCTATCAACCCCAGTGAAAGCCCTATCAGTAATGCCGCAATATACCCTGCTATCAACATAACGCAAATGTGCAGATGCTTTTATATTTACAAAGTAACATTTATCACATTAATTATCCTTTCTTGCCCCATTTATATGGAGGTTTTTGCCGGCAGCTATCCATCCCGATGGCTTCCATTTTTTAAAAACCGACTGATCACTGCCTGGAAGAGGTCAGGTTACTGGCAATCCCCTGGTAATTAATTTTTTGAAGTTAGCGGTTTTTAGCTTCATTTACAGAACCGTACCAAACAGATATTTCTTTATCTTCAATGCAAATGAAAAAACAGCTGGGACTTTTTGACCTTACCATGATCTGTGTAAGCTTTGTGATAGGGAT
>DAOLFI010000111.1:0-8039 GCA_035326385.1 Niabella sp. | reverse complement strand
CCGGTAAAAGAAATACAAAAAGCTGCCAGCAAAAAACAATGCCTGAAGACAAACAGCTTTCGGGGGAAAAGTTTAATCATACTCAGTTGTTTAAATTTTTATGAATTAGAAACAAGCAATAAAAGGACTGTTGATAAGAGTTTGTAGCAAGTGAATCGTAAATATGTTTATACAAATTTAAATATTTTGAACATACAAAAAACGTTTTTGCTTATAAAAAAATAAATTTATTGTACTTTATTGATAACAAATATATTACGTAGGTATTATTTTGTATTTTTATGTATAAATTCTACATAAAACACACCCTATTTCAGGCACTAAGCCGTTAATAATATTTTAGTTATTGACAAATATGTTTGTACATATTAACTGAATTTAACGAGCTCATCTTTTTCTTTCTTTAAAGAGGTAATTTTCCTTTTCAAATAGTCTTTTCAATCGTTTGATATTTCAAATATAGGAGTTTTTTATAAAAACATGTATATACAAGTTATTTATTTTTTAACAACGCCAGTACCCGGAGATATAAACATGCAAGGCGAGGACGCCACACACGGCAAGAGAAGCGAAAAAAGCCATACATAGCATTGCGCAGCAAAACTGTATTCAAGCTAAAACGCGTTTGGTTTTTACAGGCTATATGTTACTCTTTGGAAGGAATATCACAAATCTTTTAGTATGTTTATTCATTACACAAAGTCGATAACATAAAAATTATGCGCGGCGGGAACGCCACGCATAACAAACTGAAACCCGCTGCCAGAAATGGTTTTAAAGAAAGCTGACAGGTTGTAATCAGATAATAATAGTCCTTTTTGACAAAGACCGGTACCTTGCTTATGGACAAACAACAGGATTCAGCGGAGTATTAATAATTTCCCCTACCACTGCACCGGGGCACCAGGCATCCCTGTCCCATATCTGGTTCTCATTTTCGGGGTTCTTCAGGTGCATATCTTTATCCATATAAATAATGGTCATTACCTTGCGCATGGCATCCGTTTTATTAGCGCCTGCCCTGTGAAATATCCATCCTGAGTGGAAGCTCACTTCACCTGCATCAAACGGCTCTACTACCCGTTTAAAATCGGTAACCCTTAGCTTTTGTTCAATCTGCTGCTCGCTCTCATCACTAATGGCCAGTTCCCTGCCCTCTACAATTATATGACTTCCTGCGCTGAATTCCAGCGGGCCCATTTCTAAAGGAGTGGCCTGAAGAGGTATCCACGCTGTAACTGTCTTTTCTGTTTCAAGCGGCCAGTAATACTGGTCGGCATGCCAGGGTGTAATGCCGCCTCCTGCTTCTTTAAACAAAGCCTGGTCATGGTAAATCCTGCTGCCCTTTGTCTGCATTAGATCACTTGCAATTTTTCCCAGCCGTTTGCTAAGGACAAGTTCCCTGGTCAGCTCATTTTCCCGCCACAAATTATGCAGCTGCAAAAATGCCTTGCCGTAGGTATCCCTTTTATCCAGTTCAGTGGTAACCGTATTCATACGGGCTACCTGCTCTGAAATCACTTCATTGTAAAAATCCAGTGTTTCCCTGTTCAGAACATTTTTCAGTTTAATATACCGGTTGGTATTATAAAAACTGATCTGCTCTGGTGTCAGCTCATAATTGCTGTTTAAAAACGCGGCTATGCCGGAAGGAATTTGTGTCATATACTTGCAATGTTTTATGTAGCAACAAATATAAATTTCATAGACAGGGAGAAACGACACTAAAGGTCAAAAAACATACACTATATTGACATGATTGTATTGAAAATAAAAGTAAATTAGCAACATTATATTATGAGACCTACTTTAGAAGACGTAGCATTACGAAAAGGAAATTATTCTTTTGTAGTGCACCCGTACTCAACGCCTGCTTTTGAATTTAAATGGCATTATCATCCGGAGTATGAGCTTACGCTTATAGTACAGGGATCAGGAAGCAGGATTGTAGGGGACAGCCATCTGCCCTTCCAGGAAAATGACCTGGTACTGCTGGGGCCCTGGCTTCCGCATACCTGGTTTAGCCATTCGGGCTATAATGGAGAATGTAAAGCTGTGGTTATCCAGTTCTCAGAGTCTTTCCTGAAGCCTTTTTATTCCTTTACTGAATTTGAAGCTATTGCAGAACTCTTAAAGGATGCTGGCCGGGGATTATGTTTTGAGCAGGACGCTAATATTATAAAAGAAATTACCAGTATTTCTGAAACAAAAGAAATGCACAGAGTGGCCAGGCTGTTCAATATCCTGCAATTGCTGCTAACCAAAAAAAGGAATCACTTATCTCAAAAGTTCTTTGCCCTGAAGCAGAGCGAAAAATCTCAAACCCGTATAAACGAAGTCTGCAAATTTGTGCATGATCATGCCGGGGACAGCATTACACTGGAAGAAGTGGCCCGTAAGATACACTTATCGAAAAGTGCCTTTTGTAAATTCTTTAAAAGAACTATGAAGGTTACTTTTTCTGAGTATATAAATGATATACGTATTGCCAATGCATGCAGGCTGCTTATCTTCTCTGACCATACTATCAGGGAAATAGCTGTTGAAACGGGGTTTGATAACATTACCTATTTTAACAGGGTATTCTTCAAAAAGAAAAACTGTACACCATCAGCATTCAGGAAAGCTGTTGCGGAGAACTATGCAGGGCATGTTGAATAACTGTCACGAATTTGGGAATGTATATCCACCACCGCATTTGCATAATTTGTAAACACGAGTATAGTATCAGCCGAGGATATTGGTGTGATGACCAAAAAACTAATCGCTCACTTCATCCACCAAATATAAAAGCGACTCGTAATTAGCGCCTGTTGCCTCTGATAGCGCTATCTCACAAGTTTTGGTAGTAGCGTAGTATCCTTCATATTTATGGGCACAAACCTCTTCGGCTTCTTCCCTCGTAGCCGAATGCGTTAACTCCGGAAAGAGAAACCCTCTGTCGCCGGCCATTCCGCAGCAGCCGGCATGTACAGGCACTGTTACTTTGTTGGACAGCTTTTTAGCCACCCGTACGAATTTCTCTGAAGTGCCCAGCTTTTCAACAGCACACACAGGGTGCAGCACAATATCATCTTTTTTCTTACGGACAGGTATGGCGGGCAATACATAATCATGTAAATAATCTACACTATCCAAAAAAACAAGCTGATCATATTGCTGCTGTCTTTCGGCAGACAAAGCGGGCCTTACATTTTTCAATGTATACACGCAGGAACTTACGTCCATCACAACCGGCAACCGGCCTTCATCCGTGATGCTCCACAATCTTTGAATAATATCATTTGCGGTGTATTCATAAGCTTTTGAAAAACCTTTAGAGGAGAATATCTGCCTACAACAGGCGCCGCCTGGTTCAGTCATCAACTTTACATTAATACCTGCTTTTTCAGATACGCTCATAAATACTTCAAGGCTGTTTTTCTTTTTACCGGGGCTGGTGCCCATAACACGGGAAATACAGGCCGGGAAATAAACAATAGCAGGCTGCGATGTATTATTGTTATAAGCAGGACGGCTCAGCACACGAAGCGATGGTGGTGCAGGCATTTCTTTGGACCATAAAGGAACGAAAGGGAAAATTTTTCTTAATCCTTTTGTGAGATAGGTCATAGCACCGGCGCCAAACAGTTTATTCACCATAGTTCCGGCACTTAAGCCTGTACGCACTGCTTTTTCAACCAGCGAAAAATTTTTGGCAACTTTTAACGCAAGATCATTCTGACGCTTGCTGTGACTTTCCCGCCTCAGGCGTTTTACCAGGTCGCCGGTATTGATAAATACTGGGCAGCTGCCTGCACAAAGTCCATCCACAGCGCAGGTATCGAGGCCATCGTATTGATATTCGTCTAAAAGCTCCGTATAGGTCTCTTTACTCTTCGTTTCCTGCAAATGCTTTAATTCACGGCGAACCACAATTCTTCTTCTGGGTGTTAAGGTGAGGTTCCGGCTGGGACAAACGGGCTCACAATAACCACATTCAATACAGCGGTCTACCTCTTCTTCCACAGAAGGAAGCGATTTAAGGTCTTTGATATGGGCGTTTTTATCTGCATTGATAATCACACCCGGGTTCAATAAACCCTCCGGATCGGCCAGCTCCTTTATCTGCTTCATGATGTTATACGCAGCGCCGCCCCACTCTGTTTCAACAAAAGGCGCCATGTTGCGGCCCGTACCATGCTCCGCTTTTAAGGTACCATCGTATTTTTTAACTACCAGCTCTACCACATCTTTAAGGAAACGATCATAATGTTCAATTTCAGCCGGGGTATTAAAGGATTGTGTAACTACAAAGTGTATATTACCATCCTTCGCATGCCCGAAGATGATGGCATTATGATAGCCGAACTTCTGAAATAAATTTTGCAGATCCAATATAGCATCTCCCAGATGCTGTAAGGGAAACGCTACATCTTCCAACACCACCGTGGTGCCACTTTTACGCACAGCGCCAACAGCAGGGAAGAGCCCTTTCCGTATCTTCCAGAAAAAAGCTCTTTCTTTTTCAACGGTTGTAAATACCGGTGCGTTGTATACCTCAAGAGCCTGTATGCCTGTAAGGAAACTATTAACCTGCCTTTCCAGCAGTTCCATATCTTCTTCCTGAAACTCGATCAACAGCGCGCTTGCGGTTTCCGGGAGCAATTTTATTTCAGGCGATATACCCGGCAGGTCTTCAATAGCACGTAAAGAGGCCCTGTCCATCAGCTCCACCATTACAGCTCCTGCATTGATCAATGGCTGAATAGCCTTGCAGGCTTTATAGATATCCTCAAAGTATAATAATGAAGTGGCTTTGAAAGCAGGCTCAGGAATAGTTTTTAATACGGCTTCGGATATAAATGCAAGCGTGCCCTCGGCACCAATCAGCAGGTGAGCAAATATATCCAGCGGATGTTCAAAGTCTATCAGCGCATTGAGCGAGTAGCCCACTGTATTTTTAGTAGTATATTTTTTCCTGATCTTTTCGTACAGAGTCTCATCACTCAATACCTGGTTGCGTAAGCTGGTAAGAGTGCCACTTAATCCCGGGCATTCGGCAATAAAGCGGGGATAATCTTCAGAAACTTCCGTGGAGAAGGTTTTCCCATCAGGCAAAATAAATTTAATAAATAAAGTAGTATGGTAGGAATTGAAAGCAACCCCACAGCACATACCGCTTGAATTGTTAGAAAGTATACCGCCCATCATTGCAGCAGAAATGCTGGACGGATCGGGGCCTATTTTACGCTGATATTTTCGCAGGTAGATATTCACCATAGCTCCCGTAATACCCGGCTGTACTCTCACTGTATCACCATTCTCTTCAACCTGTATTTTATTCCAGAACTGGCTTAGATCCACCAGTATACCGTCGGTTATGGACTGTCCCGAAAGGCTGGTACCGCCTGTGCGGAATACAACCGGAACTTTTTGCTGATGTGAAAACCTGAACAGGTTAATAATCTCCTCGTCTGATACCGGCTGTACTACTGCTTTAGGCATCAGCCTGTAAAAACCCGCATCAGATGCATAAGCCACAAGATCTATCAACCGTGATTTGATACGTTTGGCTGGTAAGATCGTTTCGAGCTGCCGGGCTATACTGTTTTCCTGTTCCATCTTTTGCAAAGAAAGCAAAATACTGCTAATTTTTTTATTTACTTAGTGATGAGGTTGCATAACATTTTTCGCTGAAAGACCTCACCCCGTCCCCTCTCCTCTTGGAGAGGGAAGTAAAATTGCGAAGAATATTATGCACCAGGTGAGCTGTTACGCATGCAATACATACCAAAAAAAGCAATGTACAAATAACATAAAACCGGCAGTATGTATGAGTATTGTATGCCTATCCAGTCAGCCAATCCGCCTTGTATTAGCGGGATCAGGGCGCCGCCAAGTATAGCCATGATCAATAAAGATGAGCCCTGGTTTGTGTATTTTTTTAACCCGTTTATGGATAAAGTGAAAATATTGGACCACATGATGGAGTTAAATAATCCAACACTCAGAATAGTCCACATGGCAATACTGCCGGAAGTAAACATGGTTACAGTTACCAGTATAATATTGATAGCAGCGAAAAGGAATAGCGTTCGTGCAGCGGCCCAGCGGCCCCAAATAAATGCAGCAAGATTCAGCAAAAGGAATAGAATAAAGTAAGATACCTGTTCAAACGTCAGATCAACCAGCGCCAGGATAACGCCAAACACAGCAGCTGAAGTAAGGGCCATAAATACAATACGTTTGAAAGGGCTTAAATGCTGACTTAGTGAAATAGAACCTAAAAACCGGCCAATCATGGCGCCTCCCCAGTACACAGCCAGGTAATTTTTACTAATATTTTCCGGCAGGCTCATTATATTTTCCTGCTGCAGAAAATTAATCATAAAGCTGCCGATAGTAACTTCTGCCCCTACATAACAAAAGATGGCAAATACACCTAAGCGCAGGTGGGGAAAGCCCCAGGCGCCCAACCCCTTTTTGGTTTCCTCTGCAGATGTAAACAACGGCAGCTTTACAGTATAGATCAAAACAGAAGCCACTATAAAAATGATGGCAAAGATGATATAAGGTATTTTAGTTGCCTCGGCAGATATATGCGCAGACCCGCCCGCGCTGCCAAAAATAATAGCGCCGCCTATAACCGGAGCAATTGTAGTACCAAATGAATTGAATGCCTGCGCCAGGTTTAAACGGCTGGAAGCGCCTTCCGGCGTGCCCAGCAACGATACATAAACGTTGGAAGTTATCTGCAACAGGGTAAATCCCAGGCCTAAAATAAAGAGTGCTGAAAGAAACATCCAATACTGACCGAAACTTGCCGCTGGATAGAACAATAAGCAGCCTATTGCAGAGATAAAGAGACCGATCATAATACCTTTTTTATAGCCGATCTTATTAATAGCATCACCCTTATGATAAGACAGCAAAAAATAAATCACCGAGCCCAAGAAATAGGCCCCGAAAAAACAAAACTGAACCAGCATCGACTCCAGGTAGTTAAGCCTGAACAGCTCTTTTAAATGAGGTATCAAAATATCATTCATGCAGGTAATGAACCCCCACATAAAAAAGAGCGTGGTTAAAGTAAATAATGGCACGCGGTAAGCACCCTTTACAGCTTTATCAGGTACAGAGGCGTTATCCACAGGTATATTTGTTTCCTGGCTTATATTCATTACTGGCAAGTTTATAGTAAAAAAATAGTATCAGCAGCGTAATTACGCTGATCTTTAATGTAATCAGAAAATAAGTTAATACATACAGCCTATGCAACGGTAACAGGAATATCTGCATAGCACACTTCTACCACAGATTGCGTAAGGTGCGACTGGAGCGCTGCTTCAAATATCCTGTGGCTGTCCACAGCTTCTTCGGGTGTTACGCAACCAAATTTGCCGTCAAGCTTTCCTCCGCGCTCTATCATATAAGCTGCCAGCATCTGCAAAAAGCAATCTGCAAAACCTGCCTCAAATATGCCTCCCGTTGTAACGGGGAACTGGGTTTGAAAACCAAGATCCACTCTTTGCCATAGCTGTTCTTTACCATTTTTAAAAGTCCAGAAAACTTTTGTATCTTTTGTACTATACCTGGCGCCACCCCCGGTTCCCAGCACCTCTATATACCAGGTGTTCGTTTCACCTGGTGCCAGGCGCTTCATCTCAAGCGTCATAGGTATGGGCTCTTCATCAATAGTCAGCTTACAGTTTACAATTGCATTGTTCCAGGTATCGCAGGGCACTATTTCTCCTTTTCCATTTGGTCTTTCCTGAACAATTTTCTGCAGTTGCCCAAATACAGCAGAAGGCTTCCAGCCAAGTCTTAGCGGTATGTGTAGCACGTGCATACCCAGATCGGCCATTACGCCTATCTCACCACAATATTGGGACTGCCGCTTCCAGTTAATTGGTTTATTGGGATCCATATCGCTGGAGTGCAGGAAACCCGCTTTTATTTCTATAATTTTTCCAAGCCTGCCCGAAAGCACTTCCTGTATAACACGCTGCGCTCCCGGCATAAAAGGCATTTCAGAGCTGCATCTTACAAAGCGGCCT